>NZ_JAZVJO010000233.1:0-4083 GCF_059453735.1 Peribacillus sp.
TTACCTGTTATACTGTTTTTTTAACAAACGTTTTAAACATTTCTGCCTCTTCAAAATACGGACAATGGTTACTTTCTTCGAACGTTGTAAACGTTGCTTGTGGAAGTAGTTCTGCAATCTCCACCCCAAATTTATGGGGACATTGTGCATCATATTTGCCAGCATAGATGTAAGCGCCTTGGTATAGCGATGGGAAATGGAAACGTAAAGCTTAAAAAAACCGCTGATTTCGTAACGAAAAAGGCTAATGAAGATGGAATCGAATATGCTTTAAAGAAATTTGGGGTCATTTAGCTAATCAAATTGAGATACGGACGGGGATATAGATGAAATTAGAACGATTGATCTCTATGATTTACAAGCTGCTGAACCACGAAGTTTTATCTGCCTCTTTGCTTGCTGAAGAATTTCAAGTGTCCACAAGAACCATTTATAGGGATATCGATGTGATTTGCGCTGCTGGTATTCCGGTTATATCTCATCAAGGGATTAAAGGCGGATATGGCATAATGGACGGATACAAGATGGATAAAAGCTTGCTTGGTTCGTATGATGTCGATTCTCTGATCACCGTGCTTAGCAGCCTTTCCACCGTGTTTGAAGACGAGCGTGCTCAAGGGACAATTGAACGCCTGCAAACCGTTGGAACATCGCCGCAGACTCCGAGTTTAGCCGTGGATTTAGAAACCCTCCGTACAGATCCCGATGCACTACGTCATTTACGTGCGGGCATTACGGAACGTAAAGTCGTCCGTTTTGATTACATCAATGCAAAGAACGAACGTACGACCCGGACTATGGAACCAGTCCGGCTTCATTTTAAATATAGCAATTGGTACGTTTATGGATTTTGCCGAACACGACGGGATTATCGAGAGTTCCGACTATCCCGAATGATGAATTGCTCCCTGACACAGGAAACCTTTCAACCGCATCACGATGCGCCAAAAGAAACGGATTTATTAAGGCAAGATCAGGTGAGCGAAGTGGTGTTTCGGGTCGGACCGAAGGCGTTGGCGGAAGCAATGGATCATTTTCACCAAGCAGATAAACAATTTCATGACGATGGAAGTATGACCATGCGCATCCCCATTTATCAACCGTTGAAGGCCGGATGGCTTTGGTCGTTTCTGCTGAGTTTGGGGAGCGGAGTCGAAGTCCTTGAGCCGCTCGAACTGCGCGGAATTATAAAAGAAAAACTTCAAAACGCTCTCAAACTTTATGAAGAAGTATGACAGACAGTTGTCATACTTCTTTTTCTATTATAAAGACAGAACCAAAAACAAATTCAAATCAAAAGGAGACGATTTAAATGAATCATCCGGAAAAATTGTACGATTACAATGCATGGGCTACTCAAACTCTCTTGGGACGAATCAAGGAACTTCCGTCCTCCGTGTTGCAACAAGAAGTAAACACCTCATTTCCTACCATTGGCGAAGCGTTCGCGCATATCTATGCGGTCGAAAAGTGCTGGTTACAAGTTCTGAGTGGTATTAGTATGCCGAAGGCGCTGGAAGCGTGTCTTCCCCTTCAGCAAGAACTCCTTCGGTATTCTGATGATGAATTCACGAATACCTTTAATGAGTTAGCCGAACAATACAGAGCGTGGTTCCAAAACCAAGACGACTTGGAACAAACCATTGAGCTCGATAATCCATACGCTGGAACACGCAGCACTCAATTATCTGAAATTGTGCTGCAAGTGGTTAATCACGGGACTTACCACCGGGGGAATGTTTCGACCATGCTGCGCCAATTGGGCCATGCATCCACCATGAACGACTATTCTCTTTTTTGGTATCAGGAACCTGCAAAATCCATTTAGTCTCTGATGTTGGAGTAATGAGCACCAGTACAAAGGGAGAATAAAAAGGTCGGTACATCTAACGACCTTTTTGACTGCTTGTCATACCTTGAAAGGAGATTATCGTTTATCAATGGAAATGGAAAATTTACTACCAGCTAAATCGAGGAATGAATTAAGGGTTTGGCTACAGGAAAATGGTAAGACGGAAACATCTTGTTGGGTAGTCGTCAGTATGACGCCCAGACCTGAAACGCTGTTCTATTTGGATGCCGTTGAAGAATCTTTGTGCGTTGGATGGATTGATGGAGTCAAAAAGAAACTATCTGAAACGCAACTAGCGCAGAGACTGTCTCCTAGGCGCAAAGGAAGTTCATGGACTGAATTGAATAAAGAACGTGTCCGCCGCCTCGAAAAGGTAGGGTTAATGAATGATGAAGGAAGAAAGGTACTACCCGATATGGACCACGTTTCGTTTAAACTAGATAAAGTGATTGAGCAAAGGCTAAAAGAAAATGCGCAAGTATATGAGAATTTCATGGCATTTCCAGCTCTTTATCAAAGAGTTCGAATCGACACGATACAAAGCAATAAAAAGCAGCCGGAATTAATGAAGAGTCGATTAGACAAATTTATCAAGAACACAAAAGAAAATAAAATGTATGGGCAATGGCATGATTATGGACGCCTGCTAGATTATTAAATTACGAAGTAAATCATGGGCCGCTTATTTTTGGCGGCCTTTGGTTATGGAAAGAAACACCCTCATCTTTTATCTCGAATTTCTTGTAAATGCGCAATCTTGTTACGAACAGACAAAAAAACCAACAAAATCGTTGGCTTTCCTCTAAATCCTCTACATCTGGTTTTCAAATTTATCGTCTATGGTCAGTGTTACATACCTTTTAGAGGTAATCAGCGTAATAAACGACAAACATAATGCAGTTGCAGCAACCATAAAGACAACCCATATCCTATACAGATCACCCACGATTCCCATCATCAGCGTTGATACTCCGAAGGTAATCATGATTAAAGAACTCTGTGCGGCATATACCTTCGCTAACTGTTTTTCCTTCACTAGACTTTGAATGATTGTATGAATCGAAATCATCCTGAGTTCTTCGAATAAGCCATATATGCCTATAAGCAAAAGAGCCATGACTGGAATTTTATTCATTCCAAATAAAAGGGTCATCAAAAAAACCATAAAACCTCCGAGCAATAACACGTTCTGATTATGCTTGTTAATGAAATCAGCATGTCGATAAGCAAAAATTCCAGCTAGAAATAACCCTAATAATAAGGAAGTATTTATATACCCCCACCATTCTGTTCCCACATGCAGCCTTAGGTCGATAAAAGGAAGTAAAATGGCGGACACCCACACTGGACTAGCTATTGAACCAAAAACCAAGAGTAGATGAAGAATTCGCAGCCTCTTATCTTCTAAGATGATTCTCCAGCCCTCTAACATGGAAGTCAGTTTACTTCCCTTTACTAATCGTTCTTCCGCTAGTTTCGTTTCATTGACTTTAACGAATACCAGTAAGCATGTGGACACCACATATAAACTAAAAGTCAACATTAATAGCCCATTAGCATGTAAAAACGCGGATAATATCCCCCCTGCTGCCCATCCACCCATCTGAATAAATTGATAGACTGAAGACATAAGGCTATTAGCTTTAACTAACTGTTCGTCTGAAACTAACTGCGGTACTAACGCACTGCTTGCTGGGTTAGCGAAACTATCTAAAAAGGTAATACAGAATATAATGAAGTGAATTCACATAACCGTATTAGACGATAAAAAGAATGATACGTATAGAGTGAGTACAAGCAAGATACATGTCTTACCTAATTGAGAGTGAACCAAAATCGATTTCAACTTATAACGATCAATAATCAGCGGCGCTGCTAAACCGCCTAAAACCCCACCAAGCATAATGATTACTGGAACCAGCGAAACATAAAATAATGAATTTGTTACATTGTATACACTGGTTATAAGTGCAACAATATAAAAAACATCTCCTGCGTTAGCTAACGATTGACCTGATACCAATCGTTTAAAAGACTTCTCCAATGTAAACATCCCCTTATGTTTTTTAGAGAGTATAAAAGATTGATTGATTTACATTGGATTCACTCCTTTGAAACTTAGCAGGTTCTAAAAGCGAAAGGGGAATCGCTAAAGGTTCGACTAGTTATACTAAATGATTAGAATCTTTCGCACTGAACGACCGCCAATTGGCGGCCAGCTTATAAAGCAT
>NZ_JAZVJO010000234.1:0-6967 GCF_059453735.1 Peribacillus sp.
TTACCAAACCATGGCCATATGCATTATTTGGTGTTGTTGTATAAGCAGCATCTGTTAAGGGAGTCGCTGTTGTAAGGAGAATTTCCTCAAGCTCATCAACGGTTAAACTCGCATTAACTTGTCGAAGCAGCGCAGCTACAGCTGCCACGTGAGGACCAGCCATCGATGTGCCATTCCAACCACCCTCATACAAACCTCCAGGAACAGAAGAACGAATATTCACACCTGGTGCGGAGATATCTGGTTTGATTTCTCCATACGGAGAAGGTCCACGTAAGGAAAAGTTAGCAATCTGATTGTTTAAATCTGTTGCTGCTGTTGCAAAGGATTCTGGATAGTTTGCTGGGTTGGCAACTGAACCCGGCCCGCCAGGATTAGTCAGGGTTGTATTTCCAGCAGAAAATTCAGGGAATATTTCAGCTGATTTCCATGCTTGAACCATTGGACGGTACCATTCATCAAGACCAGCACCCCCGCCCCATGAATTGTTTACTACATCCGGTGCTTTTTCAGGATGTGGATTTCCAGCAGCATCTTTTGGTGCAAGAACCCATTCACCTGCTTCTAATAAATCAATATCAGAACCGCCGCTTGCAGAAAAGGCTTTAACAGCAATGTATTTAGCGCCCGGAGCAACACCGATTTGATTGGATCCATTTTCTTCAGATCCAACCATGGTTCCAATCGTATGTGTTCCGTGCCCTAAATCATCATAAGGTGAAGCCTGTCCACCCACCGCATCCAACCAATTATATTCATGGTCAGCGGTGTTTGGATTTGCAGGATTATAACCGCGGTATTTGGTTTTTAATGCTGGGTGATTCCATTGAACGCCTGTATCGATAGAGGCGATAACGGTTCCAGCACCATCAATCCCCATGTCCCATACAGCTGGTGTACTGATTTTATCGATATTCCACTCAATGGCGGACGTGTCGGCTTTGCTTTTAACGGCAGTAGAGCCATTCACTGCATTAGAGATTTTGGTTTTACTAGCTGGTTGAATTAACTGTCTGATTTCATTTGGCAGGATTTTAGCTACCTCAGGGTAAACAGCGAGCTGCTCCATTACGTCTTTGGAAGCTGTTACTGCCATCGCATTGACGATATAAAAGGATTGAAGATTCTTTGCTTGGCCTGCTTTTTCCTGTTTGACTAAATAGTCTTTAACATTTACCTGTGTTTCTAATGCAGTAGATCGAAGCTCGGATACAAGAGTAGAGCGTTTAAGTAGTTTTGATTGGTTAGCTGATAGTTTTTGTGTTTTGGCTATAGCAGCAGCTTTGGTAGATACTTTGTTGGTATCCACTTGTTCTTTGAATTTAATTAGGAAGGTAACTTCTTTATTTTCTTTAAATTGTGAAAGGACTGTAGGAGCAATCTTCTTTTGTTCTTTTCCTAAAAGACTATCTTTTGCAGAGGTATGAAGTGTACTTGTCGAAGCAATGGTGGAGTTTGTCGGAATGATCAAAGATGTAAGCAGCAAAATTGAAAATAATAAAGCCAGCCATTTTCTTTCTCGTTTTTTTTGCAAAGTTTCTTCCCCCTATTCGAATGTCAAAGAACAAAAATGAGACCGTTCTACAATTCAGCTACCCTCCGTTTCGCGTAGTCGGCTCGTATGTATAGCACTGTTGCTGCTTTAATAATAGCGAACTGTTCAATGAAATATTTGTCATATTTTGTCTTGAAAAACATTGGATTGTGAAAATGAATACTTGGTAGGAATAGCTGTACAGTGAAAACAAGGTCATAGTAAGGACGTATTTAGTAAACAGCAAAAAAATTTCGGCATAAGTGTGCTTTTATACAGGTGTCAAAAGAACTTTTCACCTTAAAGAGATAAAAAAATGGTTATAAAGATAGAAAAATCTGATTTCTTTATTGACGTTATCTTATGTTCGTGATATATTTCCTACAAGGTAATTATCTGAAAATTTAATATGTTCTTATCAAGAGAGGTGGAGGGACTGGCCCTTTGAAGCCCGGCAACCGGTATGTTTTTAATACACGGTGCTAATTCCAGCAGAGTATAAGCTCTGAAAGATAAGGAGAGTTCCTAAAAACTTCTTCTTAAACTAGATGAGGTTTTTTTGTTTCTTACATATCCTTAAAGAGCTAATAAGATTGTTAAAGGAGAGATGAGACAATGTCAGAAGAAAAAAGTTATCGGTTTGAAACAGTGAGTATTCATGGAGGATTACAGACGGATGAAACAGGAGCACGTTCTCTGCCTATTCATCAAAGTAATGCCTATTTATTTAAAGACACAGAGCATGCGGCCAATTTATTTGGATTAAAGGAAGCGGGCTATATATATACAAGGATTCATAATCCAACTGTGACAGTATTTGAGGAAAGGGTTGCACTGCTAGAAGGAGGGATCGGCTCTCTTGCGGTCGCAAGTGGAATGGCTGCTATTTCATTAGCCATCCTCAATCTAGCTGGAGCAGGGGACGAAATTGTAGCAGCTTCCACCCTTTATGGAGGAACATACAATTTATTTGCCAATACTCTGCCTAAGTATGGGATAAAGGTTCACTTTGTTTCACCTGAGGACCCGGAAAACTTTAGAAAAGCAATTACGCCGAAAACAAAGGCGATTTTTGGAGAAACCATTGGTAATCCAAGTTTAACTGTATTAGATATTGAGGCCATTGCTGACATTGCTCATGAAAATGGTATACCGTTGATTATTGATAATACCTTTGCAACACCTTATCTATGCCGTCCGATTGAATTCGGAGCTGATATTGTGATCCATTCGGCAACTAAATGGCTGCTTGGTAACGGGACGACATTGGGCGGCATTATTGTTGACGGTGGAAACTTTGACTGGAATTCGCCCAATTTCCCTGGCTTTACGGAACCTGATCCGAGCTACGGAGGGATTGTTTTCAGTGAAGCAGTGGGTCCGGCTGCGTTCATAACAAAGGCACGTGTGCAATTGCTTCGTGATTTTGGTCCGACATTGAGTGCACAAAGTGCGTACCAATTTACGCTAGGATTAGAGACCCTTCATGTAAGAATGAAGGAGCATCTAGCCAATACTAAAGAAATTGTTAGCTATTTGGAAAATCATCCCGCTGTCAGTTGGGTAACCTACCCGGGGAATACTAATCACCCTGATAAAAAACTCGTTGATAAATATTTGCCAAAGGGTGCGGGGTCTATTGTCATCTTTGGGATTAATGGGGGCCGTGATGCGGGAGCGAAGTTGATTAACTCCATCGATCTATGGTCACATGTTGCCAATGTAGGAGATGCTAAGAGTTTAATTATTCATCCAGCAAGTACAACTCATCAACAATTAAATGATAAGGAATTACTAAAATCAGGTGTTAGCGCTGACCTCGTCCGTCTATCCGTTGGCATTGAAAACGTTGAAGATTTAATAGAGGCGCTCGAAGATGGCATCGGAAAAGCAACAGGGATTACGAGTACCTCAGCTAAAACCATTTAAGATCATCTGACATCAATGTTTTTGATTGACATCATCTCTTTATTCATGATATTATTTTATAATAATTATTATGGACTTTTAACGAGGGGAAACCTTCAATCACATATACGTTTTACTCTTATCAAGAGAGGCTGAGGGATGTGCCCTTTGAAGCCCGGCAACCGACAAGGATTACCTTGGAAAGGTGCCAATTCACACAAAGCAGTCATGCTTTGGGAGATGAGAGGACGGTTAGTTTCTTAGCCAGCCTTTCTGCTCTTGCGGAAAGGTTTTTTTGTTTCTTAATTGAGATTTCAATACATGTTTAGGGTGAAATGAGAAACGATATATGTGAAGGTTTTTCTTGAGAGTCAGATTACTAAGTTCATAGAATGTATTGAATAAAGAGGTGAGATTATTGATAACATTATCACAAATAAGTAAGTCATTCCGAACAGGCTTGGCACAAGGCGGGTTAATAAAAGCAGTCGATAATGTCAGCATGAAGATAGATCAAGGTGAAATTTTCGGAATCATTGGATATAGCGGAGCAGGAAAAAGTACATTAATTCGGATGTTAAATGGTCTAGAAACACCAACGGATGGCTCAGTTATTGTGGCAGGACGGGAAATATCTAAAATCAAAGGGACAGAACTCAGAAAAGCTCGACAAGAAATCAGCATGATTTTTCAACATTTTAATCTGCTCTGGTCTCGATCGGTAGCTGATAATATTGCTTTTCCACTGGAAATTGCCGGTGTTTCGAAAACTGAAGCGAAAAAAAGAGTAAATGAATTGATTAAGCTGGTCGGTCTCGAAGGCAGAGAGGATGCGTATCCATCTCAGTTAAGCGGCGGACAGAAGCAAAGAGTCGGAATAGCTAGAGCTTTGGCTAATAATCCTAAGGTACTTCTCTGTGATGAGGCAACGTCAGCACTCGACCCGCAGACAACTGATTCAATTCTAGAACTGCTGGTTGATATCAATAAGCGCTTAGGATTGACGATTGTTTTGATTACTCATGAAATGCATGTCATTCGAAAGATTTGTCACCGTGTTGCTGTTATGGAAAGCGGGCAAGTGGTTGAACAAGGTCCTGTCCTGGATGTGTTCCGTCATCCTGTTCAACCCATTACAAAGAGATTCGTCCAACAGGTAACGGAGCCAGAGGAAACAAAGGAAACAATTGAACATTTATTGGAACGTTTCCCGGAAGGTAGAGTTATCCAGCTTACATTTGTCGGAGAGTCGACCAATAGTCCATTAATTACCCAACTGGTACGATCTTTCAAGTTAGATGTTACGATAGTGCAAGGAAAAATTTCACAAACCCAAAATGGAGCTTATGGGACGCTTTTTATTCATATCGATGGTGCTCAAGCAGAGATGGATTTAGCTCTACAATATATCAAAGAGCAGCAGGTTGACGTGGAGGTGATTTCACATGATTGAAGAATTATTACCTAACGTTGATTGGGAAGAAATGATGGAAGCAACGTATGAAACACTTTATATGACAGGAATATCTATTGTAGCAACCTTCATTTTAGGAATTGTCTTAGGACTTGTGTTATTTTTGACGTCTAAGGGAAACATATGGGAAAATCGTCCTGTAAATGTGGTCATTAGCGCATTTGTTAATATATTCAGATCTATTCCGTTTATCATCTTAATTGTCCTTCTCATTCCATTTACCAGGGCAGTTATGGGTTCAATGATTGGTGAAAATGCAGCTCTTCCTGCGTTAATTATCGGAGCAGCTCCTTTTTATGCGAGGATGGTCGAAATAGGGTTACGTGAAATTGACAAAGGTGTTATTGAAGCTTCACGGTCAATGGGAGCAACAATCAATACGATCATTTGGAAAGTGTTGATCCCAGAATCATTACCAGCCCTTATATCCGGTATCACGGTTACTGCGATTGCACTTGTTGGTTATACAGCGATGGCTGGGGTAATTGGAGCAGGCGGTCTCGGAAACCTTGCTTATCTGGATGGTTATCAGCGAGGTCAAAATGATGTGACGCTAATCGCTACGATTATCATTTTATTAATTGTATTTATTATTCAAATCATTGGTGACTTTTTCACAACGAAATTAGACAAGCGATAACTAGGAGATGAATTTATGAAAAAGATAGTCAGTTTTGCCTTAATTCTCGTTTTAACATTTGCGCTTGCTGCATGCGGCAATGACGATTCAGGTAAAGGCGGTAACGGTAAAGATTCAGTGGAACTAGTGGTGGGTGCTTCAAACGTACCACATGCGGAAATACTTGAAAAAGCTCAACCTCTTCTTGAGGAAAAAGGAATCGAGCTAAAAATTGAAACGTTCCAAGATTATGTTTTACCGAACAAAGCATTAGAGCAAAAAGACTTGGATGCGAACTATTTTCAACATATTCCTTATTTAGAAGCGCAAATAGCGGAAAATGGGTATGACTTTGTAAATGCTGGCGGCATTCATATCGAACCAATCGGAATTTACTCACAAAAGTATAAATCTCTCGACGAACTTCCAAATGGCGCTGAAATTATTATGAGCAGTTCGGTTGCTGATCATGGTCGTGCTTTATCATTGCTTGAAGCTAATGGGTTATTGACACTTAAAGAAGGAGTCGATAAAACGACGGCTACTGTCAAAGATATTTCTGAAAACCCGAAAAAGATTACGTTCAAAACCGATATTGAAGCAGCATTATTGCCTCAGGTATATAATAATAAAGAAGGCGATGCGGTTATGATCAATTCCAATTATGCAATTGACGCAGACTTGAATCCCCTTAAAGATTCCATTGCGATTGAAGATGAGAATTCACCATATGTGAATGTGATTGCCGTAAGAAAAGGCGATGAAAACAGCAAAGGGATTAAAGCACTAGTAGAAGTATTACATTCGAAAGAAATTCAAGATTTTATTTTAGAAGAATATGAAGGTGCAGTTGTACCTGTTTCTGAATAAATACATGATTTGAGGCTGCTCCTAGGAGCAGCCTCTTTGTTTTTTCTGCTTGGTATATCAGTTCAGCATCTGACCATACTAGAGAAAAAAGATGTATAAGGAGATGTTACTAATGACCACTGAACCTGTTAATCCGACTGAAGCAGCCCTATATGAATTCAAACATGGGATGGGTGTTTTTACACAAAAGATGCCAGAAATTGCAGGCCCTTACAATGATTTTGCAAAAGCCTGTTTCAAGGAAGGACAAATTACTCAAAAGGGAAAACAATTAATAGCGTTAGGGATCAGTCTTTACGCACAGGATGAATATTGTATTATTTATCATTTAAAGGGCTGTATTGATAATGGAGCATCCGAAACAGAAATTATGGAAGCTGTTGGAGTAACTGGTGCATTTGGAGGCGGAGCTGCACTTAGTCAGGGAGTTACGCTTGTTCAGGAAGCATTGGACGATTTATTACGTTGAACACTTACTGCTTAAGAGCCAGCGATTAGGAGGTATTTTTCATCTATACCTTATATGCTGGCTGTTATTAAGTTATATTATGTTTAGTGAATG
>NZ_JAZVJO010000235.1:0-2917 GCF_059453735.1 Peribacillus sp.
CCCGCATCGATTGCAGCCGCTGCTTTTTCAAACAGGCTGACTAACCCCTCATTTAAATGATCAGTAAATAAGGTTTGGATCACGCTGCATTTAAAAGCAGGGTCTTTGCATTCCTTTAGCTGCTTCATCTCACCGCTTGTCAAAACGGGGGAAGTAATTTGAATCCGACGACAATTGCTCTCATTGGGATGAAGTAAGTCTGCTTCTGCCCCCAGATATGAGACGGTAGACGTTACAAGCTGTTCCCGAAGTGAATCAATCGGTGGATTCGTGACCTGAGCGAATAATTGTTTAAAATAATTGAATAATGATTGCGGCAAGTCGGATAAGACCGCGAGTGGTGTATCATTCCCCATCGAACCAAGTGGATCCTTTCCTTCGAGGATAACAGGCAGCAAATATTTATGAACATCTTCATAGGTGTAACCGAACGCTTTTTGGCGAGAAAGCAAATCGGATACTTTCTCTGTTTCAATGACTTCTTCTTTAATAAGAGTCACCATTTGTTCATCCAGCCATTTTTGATACGGCAGCTCTGCTGCCATTTCCGTTTTAATTTCTTCATCTGAAATAATTCGCCCTTGCTCTAAATCGACAAGAAGCATTTTACCTGGACTTAATCTGTCTTTATATAAAACATTCTCTGGTTCAACTTCAACCACTCCCACTTCTGAGGAGAAAATAATATAATCATCCTTTGTGACATAATAACGAGCTGGCCGCAGTCCATTTCGATCTAGGATTGCCCCAATTTGCGTTCCATTCGTAAACGAAATAGCAGTGGGACCATCCCACGGTTCCATCATCGTACTGTGATATTCATAGAAAGCCCTTTTTTCCGCTGTCATATGCGGATTTTCTGACCACGGCTCCGGAATCAGCATCATGGCGGCGTGTGCCGGTTTACGCCCTGCCAAGACAAAGAATTCAAATGCATTATCAAGAATAGAAGAATCACTGCCATTCGCATCTAAAATCGGCAGGACCTTCTTAAGATCCTCCCCAAAAGCATCTGAAACAAATTGCTGTTCACGTGCTTTCATCCAGTTCATATTGCCTTTTAGCGTATTAATCTCGCCATTATGAACCAAATACCGATTCGGATGAGCACGTTCCCAGCTAGGGAATGTATTCGTACTAAAGCGGGAATGCACTAAAGCAAAAGCCGACACGAAAGCCTCATTCTGTAAGTCCAGGTAAAAGGCATCCACTTGTTCAGGTGTCAGCAGCCCTTTATAAACAATCGTCTGACTAGAAAGGCTGGCAAAATAAAATGTTTTGGTCTGAGCTTTTCCCCATGCTTCTGCCTGCTTACGAATAATAAATAATTTCCGTTCAAATAATTCGTTGTTTGTTTCGTCACTTGTTCCAATAAACACCTGTCGAATAACTGGGCAGGTATTCTTGCCGGTTTCACCAAGTTTAGTCACGTCGACAGGTACGGTTCTCCAGCCTAACACCCTTTGTCCTTCGTTTTCTATATAGTCAATTAATTTATTTTCAATTTCGATTTGTTCTTCTTTGTCAGTGGAGAAGAAGACCATTCCAACACCATACCGCCCTTTTTCCGGTAAATTCATTTCGGAGCAGACTTGATGAAAATAAGTATTCGGTATTTGCACCATTAATCCGGCACCGTCTCCTGTCAGTGGATCACTGCCCTGTCCGGCACGATGATCAAGTCGGCAAAGCATTTGGAGTCCTTTTTTGACGATTTCATGCGTTGCCTGCCCTTTTATATGTGCATATAGACCGATACCGCATGCATCATGTTCAAATTCAGGATGGTAAAGACCTTGCGCTTTCGGAATTTGATTGTATGTCAATTTTCATCGCTCCCCGTTCGTTGTACTTAACACGGCTATGTTAGTTATTTACTATTTTAAGTTTTCAAAATTAAATAAACAATATATAATTCTACTAAACCTATCTCGGATTGAGATGAATGAATGATTGAATGGAGGAAGTGCATTGGAGTTACGTCAATTAATCTATTTTGTAGAAGTAGCTGAGCGAGAACATGTTTCAGCTGCTGCAGAACATTTACATATCGCACAGTCTGCCATCAGCCGGCAGATTGCCAGACTGGAAGAAGAACTGAGTGTACAGTTATTTGAACGAATTGGCAGAAACATTCAACTCACACCAATTGGGAGAATCTTTTTGATTCATGCGAAAACAGCCATTAAAGCGATTGATTATGCCAAACTTCAAATCGATGAATACCTAGACCCTGAGAAAGGATCCATCAAAATCGGTTTTCCAACTAGTCTTGCCAATCATTTGCTTCCCACGGTAATTTCAGCTTTTCGTGAAGAACAACCGAATATTTCGTTCCATCTTAGTCAAGGTTCGTATGCCTCGTTAATAAAGTCCGTAAAGAATAATGAAGTCGGTCTTGCATTTCTTGGGCCGGTCCCAGCTGATGACTCCCTCATTAAAGGAGATATTCTGTTTACAGAGAACATGTCAGCTCTTTTACCCATAAGGCATCCTCTTGCTGATCGACCAAGCCTGCGACTCAGTGATTTGCGGAAAGATTCCTTCGTCCTTTTGCCAGATGGTTTTGTGTTACGAAAAATGGCAATTGAAGCCTGTAAGCAAGCTGGATTCGACCCGATTATTTCGTCAATTGGAGAGGATATGGATTCGATAAAAGGTCTTGTCTCGGCTGGCATCGGCGTCAGTCTTTTACCTGACAGTACTTTACACGAATCTACACCAAGATTAACGGTAAGAATTCCAATCGATACACCTGATGTCAAGCGTTCTGTTGGAATTATCACCTCAAAAACGCGCGATCTATCACCGTCAGAAAAAGTATTTTACCAGTTTATCATCGACTTTTATTCAGTTCTTGAACGGTATAAGTAAAGGATGATTAAACTACTTTCATGGAGTTTCCTTTCAGGTGCTG
>NZ_JAZVJO010000236.1:0-2535 GCF_059453735.1 Peribacillus sp.
TATGAAAAGCCGCCAGGCAAAAGAATTCCATCAAATTGATCTAAGTTATCCGCAGTATGCCAAACATATTCCGCTTCTTCTCCTAGTTCATCTTTAATTGCATGATACATATCAACATCACAATTGGAGCCGGGAAATACGATTACGGCAAATTTCACAGCGCGACAACCTCCTCAATATCATAGCGATAATCCTCAATGACTGTATTAGCCAGCAGGCGTTCACACATTTCTTTAACTAACGGATCCACATCTGTTGTATCTTCAATACTAAGTTCCATATATTTACCGATTCGAACATCCTGCACTTGATTGTAAGTCATGCTGTGTAACGATTGTTTAACTGCGGTTCCCTGTGGATTTAAAACACTTTCACGCAAGGTAATGTAAACTTTTACTTTATACATGTTGAGTCTCCTTTAGCTTTGCATAGATTTTTTCGTAAGCTTCTACTAAACTCCCTAAATCGCGTCGGAATACATCTTTATCGAACTTTTCTTTCGTTTCACTGTCCCAGAGCCTGCATGTGTCGGGAGAGATCTCATCGGCCAGCAGGATATCACCATTGGCAAGTTTGCCAAATTCCAGTTTAAAATCGACCAGCAGGACGCCAATTTCTTGAAAAAAGCTTGATAAAACGGTATTCACTTGAAGTGCTTTAGTCCTCAGAATAGTTACTTCTTCACTGCTTGCCACTGCTAATTCATTAATATGCGCTTCTGTAAGTAACGGATCACCTAATTCATCATCTTTATAATAAAACTCGACAATCGGTTGTTTGAGATGCTGACCTTCTGGGATTCCAAGACGCTTTGCCAGGCTGCCGGCTGCGATATTACGTACGACTACTTCAAGCGGAATAATAGAGACACTCTTGACCAGTTGTTCACGGTCGGAAATTGACTTTAAAAAGTGAGAAGAGATACCTGATTGTTGCAGCTTCGAAAATAGTAAACTGGTAATTCCATTATTCAGAACACCCTTACCTTCAATTTCTGTTTTTTTTCCGCCATTAAAGGCAGTTGCTGAATCCTTGTATTCTACCCATACAATTTCTTGGTCTCCTGTTGCATAAATTCGTTTCGCTTTTCCTTCATACAGTAATTCTCGTTTTTCCATGATTAAGGCCTCCATATTAGCAATATTGGAAATTTTCAATCTACAATTGTTAAAGAAGGCCGCTGGAAATCTTTCCAGCAGCACTATTTTTAAAGACCTAGGCGATCAAAGATGTAATCAACCTGTTTTAAATGATGGTGGTAATCAAAACATTCATCCAACTCTTCTTTCGATAATAAACTAGTAATTTTATCATCGTTATCAAGAAGCGTACGGAAAGGAACTTGTTTTTCCCATGATTCCATTGCTTTTGGCTGAACGGTGTCATAGGCTTCTTCCCTTGCCAGCCCTTTATCGATTAATGTAAGTAATACACGTTGTGAATAAATCAGACCAAGCGTACGGTCCATATTACGTTTCATATTCTCCGGATAAACAGTCAAATTCTTCACGATGTTACCGAAGCGATTAAGCATATAATTCAAGGCAATCGTAGCATCCGGAAGAATGATCCGCTCAGCAGATGAATGAGAAATATCACGTTCATGCCAAAGTGGTACATTATCATAAGCAGTCTGCATGTAGCCGCGAATCACACGGGCAAGACCAGTCATATTTTCTGATCCAATTGGATTTCGTTTATGAGGCATCGCAGATGAGCCCTTTTGACCTTTAGCAAACCTCTCTTCTACTTCACGTGTTTCACTTTTTTGCAGCCCGCGGATTTCAATAGCAAACTTTTCAATGGACGTTGCAATTAAAGCGAGTGTTGCCATATAATCTGCATGACGGTCGCGCTGTAATGTTTGAGTTGAAATCGGGGCAGCTTCAAGACCAAGCTTTTCACATACATAGCTCTCGATGAACGGATCGATGTTGGCAAATGTACCGACTGCACCAGACATTTTCCCAACTTCAATGCCTTTACAAACGAATTTAAAGCGTTCTAGATTACGTTTCATTTCTTCATGCCAAAGCGCAAGCTTCAATCCAAAGGTGGTTGGCTCTGCATGGACACCATGTGTACGTCCCATCATGACTGTATACTTATGTTCGATTGCTTTATTCTTTAATATTTCAATAAAACGTTCTAGATCAGCAAACAAAATTTCATTTGCTTGTTTCAAGATATAAGATAGTGCCGTATCTACAACATCTGTAGAGGTGAGACCATAATGAACCCATTTCCGTTCTTCACCAAGGGATTCTGAAACGGCTCTTGTAAAAGCAACCACATCATGACGTGTTTCTTCTTCAATTTCCTTGATACGTTTTGTATCAAATGTAGCATTTTCACGAAGTAACTTCACATCTTCTTTGGGGATGGCCCCTAATTCCGACCATGCTTCACAAGCAAGAATTTCTACTTCCAGCCATGCTTTAAATCGATTGTCTTCTGTCCAAATTGCTCCCATTTCGGGACGAGTATACCGTTCTATCATTTTATTTCCTCCGTTTCAACCTGATGCTTCCAAAT
>NZ_JAZVJO010000237.1:0-2363 GCF_059453735.1 Peribacillus sp.
GGACTGCGGCATAGTCAGTGAGAAATTAAGCGAAAAGCTGGATGAAACCGATCCAATCGAGCAGAATTATTATCTTGAGGTTTCATCACCTGGAGCAGAACGTCCCCTTAAGAAGGACAAAGACTTCCAAAAAGCGATTGGGAAACATGTTTACATAAAAACATATGAACCAATTCTTAATGAAAAAGAGTTTGAAGGAAAGCTTCTAGAGTTTGACGGCACACAAGTAACACTAGAAGTTAAAATCAAAACAAGAGTTAAATTAATCGTCATTCCGTATGAAAAAGTTGCAAAAGCACGCTTGGCCGTTACATTTTCCTAAAAGATAAACGTAGGAAAACGTCAAAATTTTTATGTGAATGCATAAGGGGGATCAACCATGAGCAAGGAGTTACTTGATGCTCTCTATATTTTAGAAAAAGAAAAAGGCATATCAAGGGATATCTTAATTGATGCCATTGAAGCTGCACTTATATCGGCATACCGCCGTAATTTTAACCAAGCACAAAATGTTCGTATCGACATGAACTTTGATAAGGGATCGATGAGAGTCTTTGCCCGTAAAGATGTTGTTGATCAAGTATTTGATGCAAGGTTAGAAATCTCTGTTGAAGAGGCCCAATTAATAAACCCGAATTATATGCTTGATGATGTTGTAGAAATGGAAGTAACGCCGAAAGACTTTGGCCGCATTGCTGCTCAAACGGCTAAACAGGTTGTTACTCAACGCGTGCGCGAAGCTGAACGCGGCATTATCTATTCCGAATTTATTGATCGGGAAGAAGACATCATGACGGGTATTGTACAACGCCAAGATTCACGTTTTATCTATGTCAGCTTAGGTAAAATAGAGGCGCTTCTACCAATCAACGAACAAATGCCAAATGAGTCTTATAAACCTCATGATCGTATTAAAGTTTTTATCACGAAGGTTGAAAAGACATCAAAAGGCCCTCAAATCTTTGTTTCACGTACACATCCTGGTTTGTTGAAACGGTTATTTGAGATTGAAGTACCAGAAATTTTTGATGGTACAGTTGAAATAAAATCAGTAGCCCGTGAAGCAGGAGATCGTTCGAAGATATCTGTTCACTCAGATAACGAAGAAGTCGATCCAGTAGGTTCATGCGTTGGTCAAAAAGGACAGCGTGTCCAAGCGATTGTTAATGAGCTTAAAGGCGAAAAGATAGACATTGTCAAATGGTCAGAAGATCCAGTTGTATTCGTAGCCAATGCATTAAGCCCTTCTAAGGTGCTTGAAGTACTGATTAAAGAAGACGACAAAGGAACGACCGTTATCGTACCTGACTATCAACTTTCCCTTGCTATCGGCAAGCGTGGACAAAACGCTCGTCTTGCTGCTAAACTAACAGGCTGGAAAATTGATATTAAGAGTGAGACAGAAGCCCGCGAAGCTGGAATCTATCCACTTGAAGATCAAGAACCGCTGCTTAGCCAAGACAGCTATGATAACGATGAAGACTTTGATGTTGAAGAATAAGTAAGAGGTGATCGACAATGAATAGCCGAAAGAAAATACCGATGCGCAAATGCATTGCTAGCGGTGAAATGAAGCCGAAAAAAGAGCTAATTCGTATCGTACGATCTAAAGAAGGGGAAGTCAGCATTGATCCCACAGGCAAAAAGTCTGGGCGTGGAGCCTACTTGACGCTTGACCGGGAAATCATTTTGTCAGCACAGAAGAAAAATGTGCTGGCGAATCAACTCAGCGCACACATCGATCCTTCCCTTTATGAACAATTACTTGCAATAGTGGATAAGGAGCAACAGTGACCATCATGATCCAACAAAAGTGGATGTCTCTATTAGGTTTGGCCAATCGAGCGCGTAAATTGATTTCTGGAGAAGAATTAGTGCTAAAAGATATCAGAAACGGCAATGCCAAATTGGTGATTTTAGCTGCCGATGCTTCTAAGAATACAGAAAAAAAACTAACTGATAAATGCATCTTCTATAAAGTTCCTCTCAAAAGAGTCGATAATCGGGAATTACTGGGAAAAGCAATAGGCAAGGAAGCACGTGTCGCCGTTGCAGTTCTGGATGAAGGTTTTGCTAAAAAACTCCAAACGTTGCTCGATTGAATTTTTCCGGGGGTGAACGTATGACTAAAATGCGCGTGTACGAATATGCAAAAGAGAAAAATGTTTCAAGTAAAGACGTAATAAATAAACTCAAAGAAATGAACATAGAGGTATCCAATCATATGACAGCATTAGACGATTCTACGGTTAATAAATTAAACGATACATTAAATAAAAATCAATCAAATACAGCAGACAGCACAAACAGCCAGCCGGCTTCAAAAGTCGTTGAAAAATACGAAGAAGAAGCGAATGAAAAAG
>NZ_JAZVJO010000238.1:0-6330 GCF_059453735.1 Peribacillus sp.
CGTGATTCAATCGATTACATTAGTTTAAGAAAAATTGAAACGGGGTTTAAATCCCCGTTTTTTTTATTCTAGAGTATATTGATTCAAGTTGGTATAATATAGAGGATTCTTAAGTTGTCTGGAAGGAGTGTAGAAATGAATGAATTGAATCAAGCTGTCTTGGGGCTGTTTCTTTATTTTCCTGAAGACAAATCTGAGTATATTCCAGCAGGCATTACGTGTGTCATCTTTCTTATTGCTGCTGTATTTGCTATGCGATTTATCATGAAAATTTCTCGAAATGAAGCATTGAAAACTCAGAAATTAGAAGAAGAAATTACAAAAAAAAATCTTAGGATTTCAGAAGAAGATCCTTCAAAATAAGTGCAAAAGCTACGAATTCGGTAAGAATCCGCAGCTTTTTTTATTTGTTAAAACTGATTGGTTGTGCTTCCTGGTGCTTCACATGTTTAAGAAGAGCAACGATAAGAAAACTTACAATGACGAGCAGCAGCCAAGAGCTGATTTTACTGAAATGGACTAGGTGCCAGCCTTCTTCCTGGTTCGGATATTGCCATGCCCCAAAGAAAGTAGCCACATTTTCAGCAATCCAAATAAAGAACCCCATTAAAACAAACGATAGTACCACAGGCATTTGATAGGGTTGGTGGTTTACTGTGAACGTTACAATGGTCCGGTAAAAAACTAGAAGGACGACCCCCATTAATATCCAGCGAAGATCAATGATGAAATGATGTGTGAAAAAGTTAAGATAGATTGCTGCAGCAGTAATGGTTGCAATGATGGTAGGCGGCCAATTGACTAATGTAAGTTGTAAACGCCGCCACGATTGGCACATATAGCTGGCTACACTTGCATACATAAATCCGCTGTATAGCGGAACTCCCCATAGCTTAGAAAACCCCTCTTCCGGATACGACCAAGAACCCATATGAACTTTATATAACTCGAGTGCAAGTCCAATGACATGAAAGAGACAGATGACTTTAAGCTCGTCCCATGTTTCAAATTTTGCTTTAACCATAAACACCTGCATGAGCAGGCAAAGAATCAGGATAAAGTCATATCGAGGTATGATTGAAAGCGGAATGATTTTGGAAAGTGCAAGTGTTAAAAAGATAGCAACTGGAAACAGGCAGGCCAAAGCTTGATTGTATCCAAAATGAATAAGAAATGATAATGGTTTCATTTTTCAAAACCCCTATAGGAAAATTATGTTAAACATTAGGATATCTCACAAAATGCAGCTTGCCAAGAATGTCCCCTTATTTATTACTTATAAAAATATGGATAATGGAAAATACTAAGAAAAGATTATAGTGAGGAAGGGACTGGCGTATATGCTTTCAAACCAGCAAGTACAGGATTTTCAACAAAAGCTCGAACAGCAGAAAAAAGAGCTAAAGGAGCACTTTGGAGATGAAAATGATTTTGGTTTAAGGCGGAGCCTGGTAGATTCAACAGGTGAGTTATCAAGTTATGATAACCATCCAGCTGATGAAGGGACTGAGTTATACGAACGTGAAAAGGATCTTGCCCTATATGAGCATTATCAAATTGAATTAGCGGATATTGATAAGGGATTGAAGGCAATCGAAGAAGGAAGTTATGGGAAATGCGAGGTATGCTCGAAAGACATTCCATACGAACGGCTGGAGGCCATGCCTACGACTCGTTTTTGTATAGACCATTCTCCATCTCAACACACGTCTGATGACCGTCCAATCGAAGAATCAGTCTTACGTACGTCCTTCGGAGGTTTTGTGGCAGATAAAGATCATGAATCAGTTGGATATGATGGTGAGGATTCTTGGCAGGATGTTGCGAGGTACGGAACATCCGATACACCTGCAGATCAAGTTCAACCTACAGCAGACTATAACGATACGTATATAGAAGCACAAGAAAATGTTGGGTACGTCGAAGATTATGAAAATTTTGCGGGTGTTGACCTGTATGGAGATTCGGTTACCATCTATCGAAATGCCAAATATGAAAATTATATGGATATGCTAGAAGAAGAAGGAGTGCAGACCATCCTTGGAGACTTGCCTGCTTCTGAAAAAGAACCTTATGTAGAAGAAGACAGCGAGGATTAATGAGTCAAGGGTGTGAAAGTGTGTCAAAAGCTTTCACACCTGTTTTTGATTTGTTATAATACCCCCATAGGTATATTGAGGGGGAATTTTAATGAAAAAGAAAATAATCATCGTTGGCGGTGTTGCTGGGGGAGCTACAGCAGCTGCAAGACTGAGACGTTTAAATGAAGAAGATACTATTATTATGTTTGAACGCGGAGAATATATATCATTTGCCAATTGCGGACTTCCATACTATATTGGCGGTGTCATTTCAGAACGTAAAAAGCTGCTTGTTCAGACTGTTGAAGGAATGAGTAATCGCTTTAACTTAGATATTCGTAATTTAACGGAAGTTGTGCGGATTAATACTCAAGAAAAAACGGTGACGGCGCGTAATTTGCAAACGGGAGAAGAATATGACGAATCCTATGATGCGTTAATTCTTTCGCCAGGCTCTAAACCAATTATGCCTCAAATTTCTGGAATAGAAGAAGCTAAATCTTTATTTACGGTTCGTAACGTCCCAGATACAGATCGAATTAAAGAATATGTTGATGAAGGAAAGCCAAAGCGAGCGGTCGTGATAGGCGGAGGATTTATTGGTCTTGAGCTAGCTGAAAATCTGGTAGAACGTGGAGTGAAGGTAACGGTCATTGAGCGTGGAGATCAGGTAATGGCTCCAATCGATTTTGAGATGGCTCAAATTGTTCATGCAGAGCTTAAGAATAAAGGAATAAACTTGATTCTGAACGATGGTGTTAAGGAATTTAAAGATCAAGGAACGTCCATTATTTTAGAAAGCGGCAAGGTTGAATCAGCTGATATGATCATTCTTGCCATTGGTGTTCAGCCAGAAACACAGCTCGCCAATGATGCAGGTCTTGAACTTGGAGTACACGGGACAATTAAAGTGAATGAGAAGCTGCAAACTTCCGACCCTTCCATTTATGCAGTTGGGGATGCCATAGAAGTAAAGGACTATATCAATGGAATGGCTGGTTTTGTCCCACTTGCAGGTCCTGCTAATCGTCAAGGGCGTATTGTCGCAGATGTCATTAATGGTATGCCGGCAAGCTACCAGGGTGTTCTCGGAACTTCAATCGTGAAGGTATTCGAGCTGACGGCTGCTGTAACCGGAAATAACGAAAAAACATTAAAGAAGATGAATCGTTCTTATGAAGTGATTCACGTTCAGCCTATGAACCATGCAGGCTATTATCCTGGTGCTTCACCGATGACGTTAAAAGTTATTTTTGATAAAAAAACTGGTGAAATACTTGGAGCACAGGCAGTTGGGAAAGGCGGAATTGATAAACGGATTGATGTACTAGCAACGGCCATTAAAGCCCGTATGACGGTGGAGGATTTAGCTGATTTAGAGCTTTCCTACGCACCGCCGTTTTCTTCAGCTAAAGATCCTGTTAATATTGCCGGTTATGCGGCTTCAAATATTATGGATGGTTCTGCTGAGAGTGTTCAGTGGCATGAAATTGATGAACTTCTGGCAGGTGGAGGTATATTGATTGATGTACGGGACCCTGGTGAGGTGGCTAGAGGCGCGATTGACGGCGCAATTAATATCCCTGTTAATGAATTGCGTGAACGGCTTGAGGAAGTTCCTCGAGATAAAGACTTATACGTTTCTTGTCAAGTTGGTTTACGAGGGTATTTAGCTGCCCGTATTCTAACTGGTCATGGTATAAAAGTGAAAAATCTAGATGGTGGATATAAGCTGTATTCTACAGCTAAATCCGTGTATTAAAGGACAAGTACCGTTCCTATATGGAACGGTGCTTTTTTTTGTATCTCTTTTCTTATTGGGGGGAAGATAGAAATAGATTAGGGGGCGAAAATCGGATGAAAAAAGTGTTACTAATTGGGTTTGTGGTGCTGCTTGCAGGCTGTGCGGAAGAGAATCCTAAGAAACTGGATGTAAAAATGTTTAATGCTGATGGAGATTCTTTGGGTACGATTAAGGTTGAGGAACAAGCGAAGGGTGTGAAACTGAAAGTTGATTTGGAGGGGCTTGAGCCGGGCGTACATGGCATTCATATTCATAGTGTAGGTAAGTGCAAAGCGCCTGATTTTAAATCAGCAGGCAACCATTATAATCCCGATGATAAAGAGCATGGGCTTCTTCATCCGAAGGGAGCCCATGCTGGGGATTTACCTAATTTAATTGTTAAGGATTCTGGTAATGTGAAAGCTACGCTTACTGCAAAAGATGTAACTTTAAGGAAAGGGAAAACAACGCTTTTTACACAGAAGGGTACTTCCATCATTGTGAATCAAAACCAAGATGACGGGATGACTCAGCCAGCAGGAGACTCTGGGAAACGAATCGCCTGCGGTGTTATTAAAAAAGGGAAGTAACTACTCTGCTCAGCTAAACGCTTGTTTAAGTCTGTTGAGTCCATCTTCTAATAGTGCACGTGGACAGCCAATGTTCATTCGAACAAAACCTTCTCCGCCAGGACCATATTTAGCTCCTGGCTCTAATGCCAGTTTTCCTTTAGAAGTAAGAAGTTCTTGGATTTCTTCGTCGCTCAAGCCTAGACCGCGGCAATCGATCCATAACAGGTACGATGCCTCAGGGTGCATACAGCGCAAACCAGGTATTTCATGAGCGATAAATTCTTCTGCAATCTTCACGTTACTTTCAACATACGCAAGCATTTCGTCAAGCCAGGTTTCCCCGGTTCGATAGGCTGCTTCCATTGCCGTCAAACCCAATATGTTGAGCCCGTGAAAGGCATTTCTAGTCTGTGTAGTCGTAATTTTGGTGCGAATATCACTATTGCTCGTAATCATAATCGATGCTTGCATGCCAGCAATATTAAAGGTTTTACTAGGTGCCATCAGCGTTACAGTCTGATCAGCATAACGTTCATTTAATGAGGCCAGCGGATAATGAGTATAGGAAGAATGAAATAAGTCAGCATGAATTTCATCACTAACAATTATCGTTCCATACTTCAAGCATAGCTCAGCCATACGCGTTAACTCCTCTTTTGTCCATATGCGGCCGCCTGGGTTATGAGGGCTGCACAGAAGAAAGAGTTTGACGCCTTCTTTAAGTTTTTCTTCAAAGTCGATAAAGTCTATTTCAAAGCGATCATCAATGACTTTCAGCTGACTATTAACAACCACTCGATCATTTTGTTCAATCATGCTGAAAAAGGGCGTATAAACAGGAGACTGCAGCAAAATTTTATCGGCGGGTTCAGTAAGTCCCTGAATCGTCATTCCAATTGCTGAGACGACGCCTGCGCTGAAGGAAAGATGGTCTTTGTTTACTTCCCAGGAATGGCGATTTTTAAGCCACGTTTGAATGACAGGCAAAAGGGACGGCATTGGAGCTGTATATCCGTAAACAGGATGCATGACACGATCTAGTAAGGCTTTCTGTACACCTATTGGTGAAGGGAAATCCATATCAGCTACCCACATTGGCAGAAGGTCATCTCTTCCATAGAGATCCTTCATATGATCCCATTTAAAGGCACCCGTATTTTTTCGGTCAATATGTTCATCAAAGTTATTCATTACAAACACCACCATTTAAATTTTACTATCCATAGTAATATGATAACATGTTCAAAGATAATGAATAGCAGGTGATGATTGCGTGCAAAACCAAGAAATGAATATTACCATGGTTAAAGTCCTGCGAAACTGGGATCCTTACAATCAAGGAGAAGATTTTTATGATCCAGAAATAGCTGACTGTATGATCGCCATGCGCGACATAGAGAACAATAAAGATCTAGCCAGGAAAATCAAAGAAATCTATGAATTCTCCTTTGAAGAACCAATCGCGTATGAGGAGTGCTTAATGATTGCCGAAAAATTACTAACCATCAAAAATAATGCAAGTTGCTCCTTCTAAAAGCTGACCATTTTCTGTGGATCAGCTTTTTTTGATTTTGCACTAGGACGTATAGCCCTGCTGAACAAGTTGTATTAATGGAGTCTATGGATACCCCACTGGGTTTTTCCGTCATATTAAAAGGTGCCAGACGGGAATAGTGTTCATCCAGATGGGAATAGTGTTCATCCAAACGGGAATAACCCTATTCGAGACGGGAATAAGCTCATGCCAGACGGGAATAATCAGGATTTAGCTGTAGAAAGAAAGAACATACCCCCCGCCCCATGGAGCCGTCATCCTTCATTTGTAATAAAATTGTCAATATGACGAAACTCTTCTTCTGGTTTTTCCTCTGGCAGTAAATGTCCTGTGCCTTCT
>NZ_JAZVJO010000239.1:0-2681 GCF_059453735.1 Peribacillus sp.
TAACCTTTATGTAAGGTGAGGGGATTCATGAAAATATTCAGAGGAATTAACATACCGCACAATGGAATCAATAAAAAATTCTAAGCCTACTTTTACTATTATACTCCTATTAATTCAAATCTGTTATCATTCTTTCTTCCCTACTTCCAAATTGCGCAGAAACAGAATATTCATAAACATAAGAACACTCGTTAATATTCCCTGCCCATATCTAATTTTCCCTATCATTACCTATTTATTCGAATAAAAATCCCTCATCTTAACAAGTTGAGGGATGGTTGAATGTACTGTTATAATATACCCGCCCAAATCTTCACGGCTGTGGCTAAAATAAGGACTGCTAATATGATTTGAAGAATTTTTGTATTCATTTTTTTCCCTGCCATCGCCCCAACCGGCGCGGCTATTATGCTCGCGATTATCATGATTAAGGCTGGATAATAGTCCACTTGCCCTGTAGATACTTTCCCCACAGTTGCTCCAATTGATGAAATGAAGGTGATGGCCAGCGAGGATGCAATCGTCACCCTTGTTGGGATTTTCAACACGACCAGCATGATTGGGACTAATAAAAAACCCCCTGCAGCTCCAACAACACCAGAGCCTAGTCCCACAATTAAAGCTAAAATCGCTGCAAGCCACTTGTTAAAGGTTACCTGGTCTAAAGGAATATCGTCGATTCCCTTCTTAGGAATAAACATCATGACTGCTGCTATGATGGCTAGGATGCCATAAACAAGATTTATTCCGTTCTCAGACATAGACTGCGAACCAAAGCTCCCAATTACACTTCCGATTAAAACACTTATCCCCATATAGATGATAAGGGTTTTATTTAAGTATCCGCCTTTACGATAGGCCCAGACACCCGAAAGGGAAGCAAATAATACTTGAACAGCACTTATTCCCGATACTTCATGTGCACTGAAGGCCGCTAAACCAAAGATCGGCGGTATATACAAAAGCATCGGATACTTGATAATCGATCCGCCAATACCGAGCATCCCTGAAATATATGAGCCTATGAATCCAATTAAAAAGATAGTCATGATAAAACCAATATCCATTTTAATCCTCCTTTAAAAGAAGGGAACCCTACTTGGTTCCCTCTTCCAATCAGCCTTTTTTAATCCAAAATTTAAATACATCATTTTCTTCTGTCGAGTCCAACAGCTCATGTCCACCAGATTTAGACCAAGCGGCTAAATCTGCTTTTGCCCCTTTATCTGTGGCGTGTACTTCTAACACTTGACCCGTTTCTAGCTCATTGATTGCTTTCTTTGTTTTTACAATGGGCATCGGACATGCTAATCCTCTTGCGTCTAATACTTTATCTGAATTCATCTTTTATTCCCCTATTCGTAGTAGTTTTTATAGTTTTAATTAACGTACTGCACAACGATTGGGTCCAATCTCCATTTCACGTTGTTTTTCACTATCTGGAGTCATTTTCCCCATATTTGTTTCTCGAATTTCTTGGTAGGCATTTGGTTGTGGAGGTAAGTTTCCAGTCACCATTTCTCTAAACTCTTTTTCATCGTTAATAGTTAAGCCGTGATTTTCTGCAAATAATGTACCTAATTTCATGGCAACACTACCGTTTTCATTAAGTTCTTCAACAATCATAAAGTGAGAAGGTAAGACAATTAGCTCGTCCGACAATTGTCTGTAGCGATTATAGAGCGTTTCTCTAAGATCTCCCACCCAATCCTCTGCTAATCCAGCTAGATCTGGTCTGCCAATTGAATCGATGAATAAAATATCTCCAGAAAGTAAGTACTTCTCATCGACAACAAATGATGTAGAACCAATTGTATGGCCAGGAGAGTATAGAGCATGAATGTCTATTGCTGTATTCCCAATCGTTACAACGTTCCCACCTTCTAAAGCCTGATAGGCAAATGTAACTTCGGTTGCATCTTTAGGAGGTAACCAATACGTGGCATTGGTCTGTTCTGCAATTTGTCTTCCACCTGAAATGTGATCTGCATGTAAGTGTGTATCTAATACATGTGTGATTTTCGCTTCTTTACTAGCTGCAAACTCAAGATAGACGTCCGTCATTCTAGTTGAATCGATGACCGCCGCTTCACCGTTAGATATCACCATATAAGATAGGCAGCCTTTACCAAGACGAACGAACTGATAAATTTCGGCTCCATCATGCAAATCGCCGATTTTGACTGGTTCTAAATGTTCACTCCAAGCTTTCATGCCGCCTTTTAAATAAGACACCGAACGTCCTGCTTCAGACAACATGTCAGCTACCAAAATGGATGAACCCTCTTTTGCACAGACAACGACTACTTCTTTATCATCTGGAATGCTCTCCATCACTTCTTCAACACCATCAAGTAAATCAAAGTAAGGAGTATTAAAGATTTCAATACTCTCTCCTTCAATTTTCCAATCGTTAAAATCAGATTCGTTTCGTACATCCAAGATAAACAAATCTTCTTTTTTAATGACCTTTTGTGCAATTTCTTTAGCTGTCATTACATTTACAGTCATGAATGATTCCTCCATTATTCGTTTTTTTTAGCTAATTGACTTTTCTGTAGGACCATTCCATTGACTCATTCCCGGAACAACATTAATGACTTGATTAAAGCCTGCTGATGTAAGCTTTTGTGCAGCTAAATCACTTCGGCTGCCTGTGCGGCAAATGACATGAATTTCTG
>NZ_JAZVJO010000240.1:0-1524 GCF_059453735.1 Peribacillus sp.
ATAAAATTAAATAAGAATAGATGTACCTTGTATAAATTCAAGAATATGGCTTGAAAGTTTCTACCAGCTACCATTAAATAGCTTGTCTACAAGGAATGGGACATTAATAATATTTTTATACTATTTTTATTCCGTTTTGTAGAAAACTTTGGCCAAATAGTGGTCAAAGTTTTTTTATATTTAGACGAACATTCCCTTTCAATCATTAAATCTGGCAAATAGGAGATTACATCATGAAAAACTTTTTTAGATTTACAGAACGGAATACGTCCTATAAACAGGAAACTTTAGCAGGGATAACGACCTTCTTGTCAATCGCCTATATATTAGTCGTTAATCCGCTTATCCTGAGTCAGTCTGGGATGAATCAAGGGGCTGTGTTCACGGCAACAGCGCTTACGGCCATCATCGGTACACTGCTGATCGGTTTACTTGCGAACTTTCCAATCGCTATTGCCCCTAGTATGGGATTGAATTCATTTTTCACATTTTCAGTATGTATTGGAATGGGCATTGAGTGGCAAGTCACTCTAACGGGCGTTTTTGTAGCTGGAATCATTTTTATGCTGTTAAGTTTAATGAAAATCCGAGAAAAGATTATTAATGTCATTCCAATGGATTTAAAATATGCCATCGCTTCTGGAATTGGATTTTTCATCACCTTTATCGGGTTAAAAAATGGTGGAATTGTTATCGGCAATGCAGATACATTTGTTTCTATTGGTGATTTAACTTCACCGATGACGCTGCTAGCTATTATTGGTCTTATTATGACAATCATTATGCTAGTACGTGGCATCAGCGGCGGAATTTTCTACGGAATGGTTATGACAACGATTATTGGGATGGTTTTCGGATTAATCGATGTTCCTTCATCTATTGTGGGAAGTATCCCGAGCCTTGAGCCAACATTTGGTGTTGTGTTTGGTCATTTAGATGAAATATACACCCCGCAAATACTGACCGTAATCTTTACATTTTTAATCGTTGCCTTTTTTGATACAGCTGGAGCCTTAATAGGATTAACTAGCCAAGCAGGAATGATGAAGGATAATAAGATTCCTGATATCGGGAAAGGATTGCTTGCCGATTCGGCTGCTGGTGTGATTGGCGCTGTTTTAGGTACATCGACACCTGCTACAAGTGTTGAATCTTCTGCTGGTATTGCGGTCGGAGGAAAAACCGGCTTTACATCTGTCGTAATAGCAGCTTGTTTCGTCGTTGCTTTATTCTTCTCACCACTTGTTAGTGTTATATCAGTGGAAGTGACATCAGCTGCATTAATTATTGTTGGTGCATTAATGGCTATGGAAATCCGACGAATCAATTGGACGAAGTTAGAAATTGTCATTCCGGCATTTTTAACAATTATTATGATGCCGCTAACTTCTAGTGTGGTTATCGGGATTGGGTTAGGTTTTATTCTTTATCCAATTTGTTTAGTCGCACAAAAGCGTGCTAAAGAAGTACATCCAATTATGTATGTGCTTTGTCTGTTATTTCTTTTATACTTTGCGTTTATCA
>NZ_JAZVJO010000241.1:0-3888 GCF_059453735.1 Peribacillus sp.
ATAGTGAAGCACCTGTTAAGGTTGAAGTGTTTTTAAATTTAGCATGTCCGTATTGTGCAACATTTTTTAGTTTGGCGGAAGAGACTTTAAAAGACTACATAGATAATGATCAAATCACTTACATTGTTAACCACTATGATAAGCCAAGGGAAATGCTGTTAAACGGGACATTAGTTAATTTATTTCTAGATTACGAGGATACGTCCCGTGTAAGAGAAATTATGAAGGAATTATTTGAAACACAAGAACAATGGTACCAATTGAATAATCAAGAAATAAAAAAGCTATTGACAGATAACTATCAATTAAAGGAAGAACCAAAGAACACGGATATCAGTCTGAAGGTAACTGCTGAGGCCATTCAAAGACAGGTAAAAATGGTGCCTACGGTTTTTATTAATAACAAGGAATACCAATATCCAACTGAGATCTCAGCAGCTGAATTAACCGCTGAGATTGAGTCGGCACTAGCTAGTAAAATTACGTATTAGAACAGAAGGAGCATAGTCTCCTGTCTGTTTTGCCTTGGAGGACTTCATGGAAAAAGTAAAAGGCCTTAAAATAGGTAAGCTGCCAGCAGGAAAGAAGAATTGTATTACGGATGTTGCAGATGTAAGAGTAGGGCATGTTACACTGGATTTTCCGTTAGATGCAGATGGAGAGGAAGCGGCTTGCACGGGTGTGACCGCCATTCTGCCGCATGGAGGAAATCTATTTAAGGAAAAACTAACAGCGGCAAGTTATGTTCTTAATGGTTTCGGTAAGTCGACTGGACTTGTCCAAGTTAATGAACTTGGTGTTCTTGAGTCACCCATTATGCTGACGAATACGTTTGGAGTTCCTGCGGTTACTCAAGGGACGCTGGAATATATGCTGAAACAAAATCCTGAGATTGGGGAGACAACCGGAACGATAAATATTGTTGTTGGGGAATGTAATGATAGTTATCTAAATTCTATTCGACATTTCACAGTTCATTCTAAGCATGCAGTGGAAGCGATTCAAAAGGCGGTTGGAGATAAGGCTGAAGAAGGAGCGGTTGGAGCAGGGAAAGGGATGATTTGTTTCGGATTTAAAGGAGGGATAGGGACCTCTTCAAGAGTGATTAAACTAGATGAATTGGAGATACAGTATACAATTGGCTGTCTGGTTTTAAGTAACTTTGGCAAAGAAGAGGAATTTTTAACAGATACATATGCGGGGCTGACAGAGACTCTTCAGCAGGGGCTAGCTGAGACATCTGACGGATCCATTATTATTATTTTAGCAACGGATGCTCCGTTAAGTGACAGACAGTTGTTAAGAGTAATAAAGCGTTGTGGAATCGGGCTTGGCAGGACGGGGAGTAATGTGAGTCACGGAAGCGGGGATATTGTGATTGGTTTTTCAACAGCTCAAAGAATTCCGCACGACTCTGAAAGCCCCTATGAAACATATAAACTGTTACGAGAGGACCATTTCATATTTAACCAATTATTTGTTGCTGCCGCTGAAGCTACAGAAGAAGCAATCTTACATTCACTTTTACAAGCTGAAACAACCAAAGGCAGAAAAGGGCGTATCGTTCATCAATATTCTAACCGAAAAGAAGGAAGCTAAAAGGCGTAATCACTTACGCCAGAGTATATGAATCTTCCAAACTTATCATATTGAACATGTCGACTAGTCGCTTTAGCTAGCTAGATCCACTTTCTTTTTATAATAACGATCAACGAAATGCCCGAAATTGGAAGCGAGAATTTGTTGGAAAAGCATCCCGACTACCACAGGAACAGCGACCTGAGCTGGGAAGTAGGACACAGCAAGAACTGCGCCAGCACTAATGTTGCGCATCCCGCCTAAGAATGTCAACGCGACGACATTTTCTCGCTCCATCTTCATGCGAATTCCCATAACAAAAGAAAATAAATACCCAGTGAATGCAATGATAAACACAACAATAATAATGGAGAATAGCTTCCAATCAATCGTACGTAAATAGGGTGCAATAATAGAACTATTTAACAAAACGACGATTCCTAGGAATAGTTTTGAAAAAGGTGAAAGATAGGGGGCAAGCGTTACTTTTGCCTTTCCGTTGGTTACCTGGTTACAAACCATTCCAGCAATGGAAGGGATAACAACCATCCATAACAAACCGCTCATCATGCCGAAAATATCCATTTCGATTTTTTCACCAACTAAAATGGCCATGGAAAATGGAACAATAAAAGGAGATAAAAACGTATCAATTAAAATAAGTGTAAGGGTAAGCGCAATATTTCCTCGATAAATGGTCACCCAGATAACACTTGTAATACCTGTTGGGATAATCATACCAAGAATTAGGCCGGTAATCGTATGAATATCACCACTGAACACTACATGTCCAACCCCCCACGCCCAAAGCGGCATAATCACATGGAGAATACACAAGGTAAGTAGAATAGGCTTAGGATGAGCGACTACATGTTTAAATGATTTGAAAGTCGAACCCAAACTTCCTGTAAAGGTTATACATGCAAATAACCAAGGTACCAAAAACTTATAACTCTCTACATACGGAGCTAGAATCACGCCAAGGATAACACTAATTGGGGTGATATAGGCCATTTTCCCTTCTAAAAAAATATTCATTTTTTGAAGCATTACCTGTACACTCCTTCAAGATGAAACTCCGTTCATTATATCGTGAATATTCCGGCAAAGGAAAATAAATAGTGAGGGAAGATAGGAAATCTAATTGATATATGAAGGAGAATTTTAAGCAGCTATTTTAGCGGCTATATAAAAAGAGGTTCGAAAAGTTTCATTCCGAACCTCTTTTGCCTTTTGAACATATTTTATGGAAGTTTTCCTGCTTATCAAGTTGTCTGTCACTGGTGCGTTCCTTAATGACCTTTGTTTCTTCTTTTGCAGGAGCGTATGCATTGATGCGGCTTACCGCCCGCCTGAGGATAAGCGAAGCGCCTTTCACTGCAATCAACAGCCCCATTTTAAAACTAAAAAAAGAAGACTGTAGACAAACTTGATTAACACCCGAGTTTGTCTACAGTCTGAGATCCACACACACAATGTGCGGATCTTTTTACTTTCTCTTAGCTTTCCCATTCTACACTAATACCAAAATGATCAGAAATGATCGGATAGTTTTTCCCATTAAAGATGACCTCAGAGTAGTGAACGTGAATCGGTGTATTGGTAAAAATAAAATCAATTCGTAGTGGTTCGTGATTGTCAGACCAACCATCTATTTGCTTTTGGATGGTATATCCATTATCACGTTTAGAAGCTAGGTGATAGGTGTCCAACCAGTTTTTCGTTACTAAGGAATATCCTTCGTCTGACGATTGGGCAGGATTGTTTAAATCACCTAGTAGAAAAATAGGACCAGCTAGTACTGAAAAATGAGCTTCACAGGCTGTCCATTGATCTGCGAAGGCTTCGCGTTCGTCATTCCACCATCCGAGATGAAGGTTAAAGTACCAAGTATCTTGAACTTGAATTCCAAGAACTTTACGAGATTTATAATCCGTATAATCGGTTGATTGTGAGGCATAAAAGGTCTGAATGTTTTGAATAGGGAAGCGGCTTAAGAAGGCTAAGCCCTCATCATACATACCGTACCCAATATGTGACGGTTCCCAGGTCCAATTGTAATGAAACCCTTTTGCAGCAAGTTTCTGCTGCAAAAGCCATACGAAATTATCTTTTTTGATTTGATTACCTAACGTTGAAGCTTGATAGTTTGGTAGATGACTAGCATCAATGGATTCTTCCTTAATGGTTTGGTTGACCTCCTGCAGCGAAATGAGATCATAGCCTGCAGTAATAATAGCATCACACAGGATATCTAGTTTTTCTAGTTGTTTTTCTTCCAGCCAACTATGTGTATTTAAGGTTAGTAGT
>NZ_JAZVJO010000242.1:0-2987 GCF_059453735.1 Peribacillus sp.
CCAGATGCTGCGACCACAACAATCCCTTTTTCGATGGCCTTCTTGACAGCCTCTTCAAGCACTAACGATGGGTAACCGCCGCCTAGACTCATATTAATGACCTGTGCACCTTTTTCGATGGCATATAAAATCCCCTGAGCAATTGTATAGTCTGAACTATAGTACTGACCATCAAATACATCAATTGAAAGCAAGTTCACATTCGGATTCATTCCATAGCCGCCAATGCCATTATCTTTCTTAGCAGCGATAATTCCGGCCACATGTGTCCCATGAAAATCTGGAGTAGCTGGATTCATTGGGTTGGCTGCATTATAGCTTGGAAGTAAGGAACCTTTTAATTCAGGATGATTGCGATCGATTCCTTGGTCAATCACCGCAACGGTCACTTTATTTTTTCCTGCAAGCTTTTGAGCTTCATCCACATTCAGCATCGATAGCGCATATTGTTGATCTACTTTAGGATCGTTTGCTGCAAATGTCTTGAAGGTCGGACTCATATTGACCGTAGTCACTTTGGAATTTTTTTGATAACTTCTCATTGCGGCTTCGAGTTTTTTCTTATTTTTTACTTTCACAACTATGTACTTCAACTCTTTTATTTGTTGAATAACAGTCGTTCCTGCCCGCTGATGATCCGCAGCAGATAGTGGTGTTTTATATTTGATGACAAGGGTGTTGTCACTGAACTTCTTCTCGGTGTTTTGCTTCTTTGCCTTGAATGATGACGCTTGAAGACTTTTAAATGATTTTCCTGTTGGAAGACCTACATGTGCTTCCGCATGATTGAAAGAAAGCACCGGTGTGATGGCTAAAGATAGACTGATACCAAGTGCTGCTATCTTTTTAGAAATAGGTTTCATTATATTCCCCCTCATATATTGCTAGATATATCATAACCGAAAATACCATTAATGGAAATATTTTCTTGTACTATTTAATAGACTTTAAATCATTCAACAAAATTGTTTTATTTTTACTATTTTTCAACAAATTTCTTCCTTATTATTTAATAGAATTATATACTATTGAGGGAATCTTTTAAAAAATCTATCAACAGAAAGAATGTGTTCATTTTGAAGAATCATATCGTGACACGTATTGGGAAAGTAACCGCTTCCGCCATGTTAGTCAGCAGCTTAGTCCTGCCTCTTGGCACATCAACGATTCACAATGTCGAAGCTGCCTCAACTAACGTTAAGGTTCAAATTCTTAGTGTAAATGATTTTCACGGTCAACTCGACAAGTCAAGCAAAGTTGGCAATGATACAGTCGGCACCGCTGCTTATTTAGCTGCTCATTTAAAGAAACGCGAAGCGGATAACCCTGACAACACCATCAAAATCCATGCTGGGGATGCCGTTGGTGCAAGCAGACCGGTTTCTGCCCTGCTGCAGGACGAGCCAACTATCGAAATGTTTAACAAGCTTGGATTTGATATTGGGACGCTAGGAAATCACGAATTTGATGAAGGCGTAGAAGAAATGAAACGTCTCATTTACGGTGGAGAGCATGTGAAAACAAAGCATCACGGTTCATTTGAAGGTGCTCAATTCCCTTACATTTCTGCTAATGTCGTAGATTCAAAAACAAAACAGCCCATTCTTGAGCCATATATTATTAAAGAAGCAGGCGGAGAAAAAATTGGATTTATCGGCATCACCCTTGCTAGTACTCCATCCATTGTTACGCCAAGTGGTGTGGCTGGTGTTGATTTTACCGATGAAGTAACCGCTATCAACAAATATACGACTGAACTAAAAGAGCAAGGCATCAAAGCCATTGTCGTGATTGCCCATAACCCGGGCACATCAAATACAGATGGGACAAATCCTGATGGGGAAGCCATTAATTTTGCCAATACAGTGGATGATGAAGTAGATGTTATTTTTGCAGCGCACAATCATAAGTACCTGAATGCAACCGTTGACAACAAACTGCTGGTTCAAGCCTATTCAAGCGGAACTGCGTTTGCCGATGTCGACTTAGAAATTGATCCTGCCACACATGATATCGTCAAAAAAGACGCTGAAATCGCCAATACTACTTGGACTGGGATTGAACCCGATCAAGAGATTGATGCGTTAGTAAAGAAATATAAAGAAGAAACCGATAAAATCACGGAAGAAATCGTTGGTGAAGCCGCAGTTAACTTAACCAAGGATCAAAATGAGGATGGAGAATCCATTTTAGGAAACGTCATTGCCGATAGCATGCGTGCGGAAATGAAAACGGACTTCGGTTTCATGAATCCAGGCGGCATCAGAGCAAGCATCGACAAAGGACCAATTAATTGGGGCCATGTTTTTACTGTTGAACCTTTTGGTAATGATCTTGTTTCTCTGAATATAACTGGAGAGCAAGTAAGAACTCTTCTAAATCAGCAATGGACAGAAACAAAAACTAATATTCTTCAGTTATCTGGACTAAATTATACGTGGAGTGCCGAACTTCCGATTGGAAAGAGAGTGCTTGATATCACTCTTCCAAACGGTGATAAAATTGACCCTGCCAAAACCTATTCAGCAACCGTTAACAATTTTATGGCTGAAGGCGGCGACAACTATACAATTCTACGTGATGGTACCAACAAAGTAACGGGTGCTGTTGATTTCGATGCCTTATTGACGTATGTCAAAGCAAATTCTCCACTAAAAGGCAGTATTGAAGGAAGAATTAAAAAGGTAACAAAAATAACTATTGAACCAGCGATTGTCAATCCAATCAGTGATAAAGATTCAGTTATTGAAGGAAAAACAGAAAGCGGTGCAGCAATCGTTGCTACCGTAAACAATAAAGAAATCGGCAAGACTACGGCAGATGCGGCTGGCTTATTCAAAATCCAGATCAAACCGCAAACAGCAGGAACAGTTATCACAGTAACGGCGACTGATAGTGCCCAACGTACAAGCGAAACCACACTTACCGTTGCGGACCTTACTGCCCCGGCAGCTCCTGCAGTTCATGCTGTAAGTGATTTTGCGAAG
>NZ_JAZVJO010000243.1:0-13592 GCF_059453735.1 Peribacillus sp.
CATCCTGAGCCAGGATCAAACTCTCCGTAGAATGTTTGACTTGCTCGGTTGTTTTTATAGTGTGTACTCACTTCTTTAAAACGTTGACGCTTTGTTTTGTTCAGTTTTCAAAGAGCAATTATTTCGCCGCTTCTTCCGAAACAACTTTATTAGTATATCATTTATTCTTTTTACTGTCAAACACTTTTTTCAAATGTTTTTTTCAGCTCTTCGAATAATTAATAGTCTTTTTGACGACATCCACTATACTATCATTCATTACTAATTTGGTCAATCCCTATTTTTAAATAATATTATGTTATCTATAAATATCTTTCTCTTATACTTGGGCAATAAAAAAACAGGGGTCACTCCCCCTGCTTACAATACCCATAGATCTATGGCTGCTAGAGCAGCCACTCCAGGAATTCCTAAAATTCCCGCAATTACCGACGTAGTCAGGTTAATTGGAACATGAATTCCAGCCTGATTCCCTAAAGCATTTAAAAAGAATAAAAAAACTGCGCCAATAATGACTTTTATTAACCCTTGACCGATGAAGCGAATAGACTTTACCGGTGTACCTACAATTAATAGAAGAAAAATGATACTGGCGATAACCGCAACAAAAACAATTGGCTGCAAAGACATCACTCCTTACTTAGCTTGTACTAGTAAGGTATGTATAAACTCAATCTTCAAGAACCTGCAAGCAAAATAATGTCGTCATATCATCTCCGAAGGCTAACTCTTCTTTGTTTGGCTTCTTTAAACAGATAGAAATACTTTATCTCTGCCAGCTTAGTCTGCAGAATGGCGTCTTGTGAGGGATCTACGCTTTTTTCCAGCATAGACTTTTGATACAGCCACTCTTTCTTTAATAGTTCTAGTTGCTCGATTAGTTTTTGGTCATACTCATTCCGAAGCCAACCTTTTCGTCGAAAGAACAAACATTATTCCCCCTTTGTACCTTATATTTCTCTTCTACCCTCTAAAGCCTTAGACAGGGTCACTTCGTCAGCGTATTCGAGATCGCCGCCCATAGGCAGACCATGTGCAATTCTTGTTACTTTAATTCCTGACGGCTTCAATAATCTTGAGATATACATAGCTGTAGCTTCCCCTTCTATATTAGGGTTCGTTGCGATGACCACTTCTTGTACAGTCTCATCCTGAAGACGTTTTAATAAATCAGGGATATTAATATCTTCTGGTCCTATCCCATCCATAGGCGAAATACTACCATGAAGAACGTGATATAAACCGTTATATTCCCTCATTTTTTCAAGTGCAATTACATCCTTTGGATCTTGAATGACACAGATTATAGTTCGATCCCGCCGCTTATCTTCACAGATGTAGCAGGGATCTTGATCTGTTATATGTCCGCAAATTGAGCAATAAGACAAATTACGTTTTGCATTAATCAAAGCCTTTGCAAAATCCAAAACAGTATCTTCCTTCATACCTAAAATAAAAAAAGCAAGACGAGCAGCTGTTTTAGGACCGATACCAGGTAATTTCATAAAACTGTCGATAAGCTTTGAGATTGGTTCAGGATAATGCATGAAGAATTCCTCCTAATATATAAAAAACGCCTTTTCATTCATACATGCAGATAATAATTTTGTACCACTTGAAGTCTGATAAGACACAGATGCCCGGCCACATCATTCAGAAATGGCCGGGCGCAGTGATTCAAATCTTTAAAACATACCGCCAGGAAGATTCATCCCTTTAGTGAATTGACCCATCGTTTTGTTTGTTAGCTCGTCTGCATTTTTCAACGCATCATTTGTCGCAGCTAACACTAGGTCCTGCAGCATTTCGATATCTTCTGGATCAACAACTTCAGGCTTAATGTTTACTTCAACAATTTCCTTATGTCCGGTAACAACAACGGTTACCATTCCGCCGCCAGCTGATCCTTCAATTTTCTTTTCGCCAAGCTCTTCTTGAGCCTCAGCCATTTGTTTTTGCATTTTTTGCATTTGCTTCATCATATTTTGCATATTACCCATTCCGCCACGCATACCCATTGTCATAACCTCCGTTATTAATCTTTAATTTCCAGCAAATCGTCACCGACTAATTTTCGGGCTTCTGCTATAAAAGGATCTTCTTCTTTCGTTTCCACTTCCGATGTACCATCCATTTGCTGCGTGGAGATAAACTCCTCACGAATTTGCGCCCATTGACTTTCAGGTACCCCTGCTAGTTCTAATCGATGGCCGGTCACTTGTTGCATAATGGAGGCAATCGCTTCAAGGAAACGAGAATTTTCCATTGTCATCTGACAATGTATATCATATTTAAATTTTAACACAAAAGCAGTTGAAGAAGCAGCAACAGGTTCCGCTTCATTAAATAAAGCAGCAAGGGATTTTAGATTTTGAACACCTAACTGTTCAAGCACTTCTCCCCACTTACTTTTAACTCTATTTAGATCAGGTTTTGTAGCTTCTCTTAAAATAAGATGAATTTTTCCTACTGGCGCTTTATAGGACTTTTTGTTTATCCGTTGCGTTTTTTGCTGTGTCGGTTGAGCTGCCGCAGGCACTGCTGTAAGACCTTTTTCTTTTAACTCTTGAAGCTGTCTTTCCAGGTCCTCCACTTTATGCTGCAATTGTTCAATATGAGTACCAGAAACCTCAGCTGCCTGTTCACGATGACATAACTTCACCAAAGACACTTCAAGAAAAATCCGCGGATGATTGGTCCATTTCATTTCTTGCTGTGTTTTGTTAAAACTCTCGATGATGACGTAGATTTGATCTGAATTTATAGTCTTAACTAAGTTTTCAAATTCTGGATCAATCAGTACCCGGTCAAATGAACCCGCAAGTCCTGGGGCCATTTGATAAAGAAGTAAATCACGGAAAAAGAAAATCATATCTTCAATGAATCGGGTTGGGTCTTTCCCCATTGATAATAGTTCATCTAGAACCTGCAAGGCCTCCGCAACATCCTTTTCATAAATCGCCTTTGCAAGTCTTCCAAGAAATGCTTGTGATACAGATCCGGTTACAGTCAAGGCATCTTCCACCGTTACTTCATCTGAACTAAAGGAAATTGCTTGATCAAGCAGACTTAACGCATCACGCATTCCACCTTCTGCAGCTCTAGCAATAAGATGCAGTGCCTGTTCATTAACAGAAGTGCCTGTTTCAGCTATAATCTGCGACATTCTTCCGACAATATCCTGAGGTTGAATCCGTTTAAAATCGAAGCGCTGACAGCGGGAAATGATTGTCAGAGGAATTTTATGCGGTTCAGTGGTAGCAAGGATAAAAATTACGTGCTTTGGAGGCTCTTCTAGCGTTTTTAATAATGCATTAAACGCTCCTTGTGAAAGCATGTGCACTTCATCAATGATATATACTTTATAGGTAACCGCATTCGGTGTATATTTCACTTTATCTCGTATATCTCGTATTTCTTCGACACCATTATTAGAGGCAGCATCAATTTCTATTACATCGGAAATGGATCCATCCGTAATACCTAAACAGGCTGCACATTTATTACATGGTTCACTCGTTGGTGCCTGTTCACAGTTAACAGCTTTCGCTAAAATTTTTGCTGCACTTGTTTTACCCGTTCCACGTGGTCCAGAAAATAGGTAGGCGTGGGACACTTTTTGCTGCATAAGAGCATTTTGCAAGGTTGTTGTTACATGTTCTTGGCCGACGACATCAATAAATTGTTGCGGCCGCCATACGCGGTATAATGCTTGGTACCCCACGGATACTCCTCCTTCATTTTCTTCATCTATATTTATTATAACGTACTGTTTTCTTGAATAAAACCATCATCGCAGGATATAAAAAAACTCATCCAACAGGATGAGTGAATGAATTATGTAATACCGTGCACCTTCTGTCGATTTGCAGCCATAAGCGTTACTTAAGCAGTTAGCTCTGCCCAGGCGACCCTGCGGCACATGAGAGTTTCCACTTAATGCTGCTTCCTTCCGGATCTGACATGGTTCATGGATTCTCATTGCGCAGGACCCAGGCTTCAACGCCACTTACTTAAGGCAGACCCTACAGCATACGAACCTCGAGAAGGAATTCAACCTCGCTGGAGCGGATTGCGAGTACAGGGCACCGCTACCTCCCCGTCTAGCACGGCAAATATAATTATACTAAGCAAACCTAAAAAAAGCAAACCTTATTGATTACCATTTATATTAGAAATGCCTCCTGCCTTTCTCAGAGCCTTTTCTGTTTTCTTTCGTTCACGAAGAGCCCTGAAAAAATCTGTCAGTATGCGTCCACACTCATCTCCAAGAATTCCACTTTCTACTTCACTTTGATGATTAAAGCGTTCATCTTGTAATAAATTCATAAAGGTACCCGCGCAGCCTGCCTTTGGATCATGAGCTCCAAAGACAACTCGTTTCACCCGCGACTGAATAATGGCTCCTGCACACATTGGACACGGTTCTAATGTCACGTAGAGCGTAGCATCCTCTAATCTCCATGTCCCCAGACGCTGACAAGCACGATCAATCGCCAGCAGTTCAGCATGTGCGATTGCATTATGGTCTGTTTCTCGTAAATTATGACCTCTAGAAATAACTTCTCCGCCTATTTCAATAACAGCTCCAATTGGTACCTCATTTAATTCCTTTGCTTTCATTGCTTCTTCTATTGCTTGCTTCATAAAGTATATATCGTCCATTAGTAATATCCTCCTGCAACTGACCGAGTAAAGGAAGGGACAATGAGCCACACTACCTTTTATCATTATATTTTACTCCTGTACTATACACCCATACTTAGGAGGCTTACCGCATGACCAACCGGCCAAAACGTGCATTGCTGATTATAGATATAATAAATGATTTTGCCTTTCCCCATGGCTCTCTGCTTCTTCAACATACAACATCTATTATTAAACCCATACTACAGATTAAGCAGCAGTTTAGACATAATAACGATCCTATTATCTATGTTAATGATCATTATAATTTATGGCAGGCAGATTTCCAAAAAATTATAAAAACCTGCCGAAATGAAAAAAACAAGGCAATCATTGATAAGATATCTCCTGATAAGGATGATTTTTTTTTAATTAAACCAAAGTATTCAGCTTTTTATGGTACAGCATTAAATACGCTGCTTCACCACCTAAACGTGACACACTTAACGATAACAGGGATAGCCGGTAATATATGCGTGTTATTTACGGCTAACGATGCCTATATGCGGGAATATACACTTTCAGTACCACAGAATTGTTTGGCTTCGGCGTCTCCTCAAGATAACGAATACGCTTTACTTATGATGAAACATGTCTTAAAAGCGGATATTTCACCAACCCAACCTACCTAGATGAATAATCAATCAAGCTACGGCGATTTTTCCCTAGCTTTTTTTGTCGTATATTGTATTAATTTTTAAGCCTAGGTCAAACGTCTATGATACAATAATTCATGGCATATCTGATTGACCATTATGATGTGAAAAATTAACCAAGAACCTATCTGCTTTGCAGGTTGTTTTTTTGGAGGAGGAACAATCCAATGAAAAGCACACCGTTTATTACCGTTGAGGGCCCAATTGGTGTGGGGAAGACATCTCTTGCAAAAGCACTCTCTAACCATTTTCAATTTTCATTGTTAAAGGAAATTGTTGACGAAAATCCTTTTCTCGGAAAATTTTATAATAATATCGAAGAGTGGAGCTTTCAAACAGAAATGTTTTTCCTTTGTAATCGCTATAAGCAGCTGGAAGATATTCAAGCTAAATATCTAGCTCAAGAGAAATCCGTAGTAGCCGATTACCATATCTTCAAAAATCTTATCTTCGCCCAAAGAACCCTGAAGGACCAACAATATGATAAATACTTAGAGATCTTTACTATTTTAACGAAAGACATGCCCAAGCCAAATATGGTGATCTATCTTGATGCAAGTCTGGAAACCTTATTTAACCGTATTGGTAAAAGAGGCAGGGATTTCGAAAAAAACATTAGCCCCCTCTATCTAGAACAATTATCCCTGGATTATAAAACCTTTATGGAAACTTTCGAAAAACAGCATCCGGATATTCCGGTACTGCGCTTTAATGGCGACCTAATGGATTTCGTTGAGAATAAGGATGATTTAGAGGCAATTGTAACTCAAATTGAATTTGCACTTCACAAAGGAGTTTTTACTCATGAACCTTCGGAAAAAATATGATATTCCCGCTAACTCTGTCATTACGATTGCTGGCACAGTAGGCGTCGGTAAATCAACCATGACAAACGCTTTAGCAAATGCTTTACAATTTAGAACCTCATTCGAAAAAGTCGACACAAATCCTTATCTTGATAAGTTCTATGATGACTTTGACCGCTGGAGCTTTCATCTGCAAATTTATTTTTTAGCAGAACGCTTTAAGGAACAGAAGAGAATCTTTGAGTATGGCGGCGGATTTATTCAAGATCGTTCCATTTATGAAGACACCGGTATTTTTGCTAAAATGCATTATGAAAAAGGGACGATGAACCCAACCGACTATGAAACCTATACAAGTTTGTTTGATGCTATGGTATTAACACCCTACTTCCCTCATCCAGACTTAGTGATTTATTTAGAAGGTTCACTAGACGACATCCTAAGCCGTATTAAAGACCGTGGTCGTCCAATGGAACAAACTACTCCTATTGCTTACTGGACAGAAATGCATCAACGCTACGAAGAATGGATTAATCAATTCAACGCATGTCCCGTATTACGGTTGAATATAAATGATTACGATCTAGTAAGCAGCGAGGGTTCGATTGAGCCGATTGTCGAGCGCATTGCCTCTTATATGGATCAAACAAAAAGGTTAAGAAGAATATAACGTAAAAAGCACACCTCATATAAAGGTGTGCTTTTTTTATATTGAAAAAATAAAATTAAAAAAACCTGCCACATTTCTGCAACAGGTTTCACGATATCCAATTTATGCGCTGTGGTTTTTAATAAGTATGGAGGAGGAAGGGGGATTCGAACCCCCGCGGGTTTTGACACCCCTGTCGGTTTTCAAGACCGATCCCTTCAGCCGGACTTGGGTATTCCTCCGTATCAACATTTTATATATTACAGGTATTTAAAACGAAAGTCAATAACCTTTTTAAAGTTTTTTTAAAATACTTTTTCAAACGAAAAAACCTGCCTAATCTTGTTCTTGCCCATTTATAAATAAAAGAGAAGGGGAATCCCCTCTCTTCCACTTATCCTTTAATTACTTTTGCTCCACGCATATATGGAACAAGAACCTCAGGAACTTTCACACTGCCATCTGCTTGTTGATAGTTCTCAAGGATAGCGGCTACAGTCCGTCCAATCGCCAGTCCAGAACCATTTAACGTATGCACATGCTCCGGTTTCCCCTTTGGATCACGACGGAAGCGAATATTAGCCCGTCTTGCTTGGAAAGCTTCAAAGTTACTACAAGAAGAGATTTCACGATATGTTTCATAGCTTGGAATCCACACTTCAATATCGTACTTCATCGCCGCAGTAAACCCAAGATCAGCCGTACACATTCTCAAGACACGATACGGAAGATCTAGAAGCTGAAGCACCTTTTCTGCATGTCCCGTCAATTGTTCAAGTGCCTCATAAGAATCTTCAGGTTTAACAAATTTCACAAGCTCCACTTTATTAAATTGGTGCTGACGGATTAACCCACGCGTATCACGACCCGCAGACCCTGCTTCAGAACGGAAGCTGGCGCTATAGGCTGCATAGCTGATAGGTAAGCTGTCTGCACTTAAAATTTCATCACGATGGAAATTAGTTACCGGAACTTCTGCTGTTGGAATTAAGAAGTAATCTTCACTTTCAATGCGGAAGGCATCTTCTTCGAATTTTGGAAGCTGTCCTGTCCCTGTCATACTTGCGCGGTTTACCATATACGGTGGAAGCATTTCCTCATAACCATGTTCTTCAACATGCAAATCAATCATGAAATTAATTAAGGCACGCTCAAGTCTTGCCCCTAGGCCTTTATAAAAAACAAAACGACTGCCCGTTACTTTTGCAGCTCTTTCAAAGTCAAGAATTCCAAGTTCAGTCGCAACATCCCAGTGAGGCTTTGGTTCAAATTCAAAAGCAGGGACCTCTCCCCATTTGCGAATTTCGACATTATCATCTTCTGTTTCTCCAACAGGCACACTTTCATGAGGAATATTAGGAATAGACATTAACAGCTTATCTAAATCTTCTTCCACACTGCGAAGCTCTTCATCGAAACTCTTAATTTGATCGCCAACTTGTCTCATTTCGACAATTAAATGATCTGCATCCTGTTTTTCGCGTTTTAATACAGCAACCTGCTGTGATACTTCATTACGACGACTCTTTAATTTCTCCGTTTCAGCAATCAATGTACGGCGTTTGACATCTAACTCTTCAAAACGACCCAGATCAGTCAAATCCTCGCCGCGATGCTGTAATGAATGCTTAACTTGTTCAAAGTTATTACGTAAATATTTTAAATCTAACATCTAGTATTCCTCCTATTAGTAACTCAAATTTTTAAAATGAACGCAAAAAACTCCCGTCCCCTGAAAAGGGACGAGAGTTAACCCGCGTTGCCACCCTAGTTGAAAGTATAATAAATAAACTTTCCACTTATAAAGATAACGGCTAAAGCCGAAAGTAATTACTAACCTTTTTAAGGCGTTCCATACTTTGCTCAAGGAGGGATTCATAAGTGCCTTACACCGATTCACACCAACCATCGGCTCTCTTTAGAAAAAACACCTATTACTAGTTCCTATCAACGTTTTCATTTTATCAATTTGTTTTCCATAATGTACTATAATTATTTGCAAGTTGCAACCCTTTTATTCGTCATTACGTGAAGAATTAAAACCAACCTTTAACGGTTGAGGAAGCACTGTCCCAAACATCGCCGAAGAATCCTCCAACTGCACGCATGGATAATACAAACCAGTTAGCCTTTTCAACCGATTCAGCAGCAACCACGTCTACTTGAACAGTGTTAGCCCCTTTTTTATCGATAAATCCATAATCTGAATCTTCTTTAGAGTCTACAGTTAGATACCCAATCTTATCGCCTTTTTTAATAGGAGCTGATAATTCGCCATCTTCATTCAGCTTATCCTTATCAATGACAAGCTTTGGTGCGTAGTTACTCTTTTGTCCTTTTTCAATGTTGAGCTCGATCGCTTTCTCAGATTGAATTTTGACGGTATCTTCTTTCCCTTTCGCTACAGGTAATTTTTCTTTCCCTTTCACCTGATAGTCAGCGGGTACAATTTTTTCTGTTCCAAAGTTATTGAATGCATAGTCCATCAATTTTATGCTATCTTCAAAACGTTCATTTTTAGATGTTGATTTCATCACAACAGTAATATAGCGCTGCCCGTCCCGAATTGCAGTAGCCGTATGACCGTAACCAGCAAAGTCAGTTGAACCTGTTTTTAAACCATCTACACCTTTATACTCGTAAATTAGCCCTGGAAGCATCCAGTTAAAATTAGGATATTCTTTTCCGTCGCGGAATTCTAATTTAGAAACCTTTGAAAAATCTAGAACTTCCGGATAATCAGTGATCAGACGGTATGCAAGTGTTGCTGTGTCTCTAGCCGTCATCACGTTTTCCTCATTATCATCACCAGCAGGCTGATTTCCTAGTAAATCAGAATTATTTAATCCACTTGAGTTAACAAACTTATAGTTTTTCAACCCTATTTCATTCGCTTTTTTATTCATAAGCTTAACAAAATTCTTTTCGCTTCCTGAGATTAACTCAGCTAACGCTACAGTTGCTGCATTACCAGAATAAATTGCCATTGCACTGTATAGCTCTTTAACTGTGTAATCCTCACCTTGTGTTAAACCCACATTCGATAAGTTGGGAGACTTAGAAAGATTATGTATATATTCGTTAATCTTTACTGTATCGTCCCATTTGATTTTTTTATCTTCAATAGCTTCCATAATGATGTACTCAGTCATCATTTTAGACATTGAAGCGATCCCCAATACTTTTTCAGCATTTTTTTCATAGAGAATCTTTCCACTTTTTCCATCAAGGATAATAGCTGCTTCGGCCTTTAATCCAAGTGTATTGTCTTCAGCCGCTGCTTTAAGAGGACTGTAGGTGAATTGCGATGCAACGAGAACTAGTAACATTGTAAAAACCAATGTTATCTGGCTGATTTTTTTCAATTTTTTTACCTCCAACTTTCATAGCTTCTATATGTTACGAAGAGCCTCTCCGTTATTTGAATCACACGTTGTCTAGTTTATCACAAAAAAAATAATAAAAAAAGACAGAGTATCTTTCCCCTCTGCCTGGCTTTTTATTCATCTAATAAACAAGGTTTTATTTTTCAATTTCTTAATTATAAAGAGTAATTTGGAGCTTCTTTTGTAATCTGTACATCATGTGGATGACTTTCACGTAACCCAGCTCCAGTCATTCTGATGAATTGTGCCTGCTCACGTAGTGTGTGAAGATCAGCTGACCCACAATATCCCATACCAGAACGAATACCACCGACTAATTGGTAGACTGTATCTGCCAAAGGTCCTTTATATGGTAACCTGCCTTCAATACCTTCAGGGACGAATTTCTTATTATCTTCTTGGAAATAACGGTCCTTTGAACCATTTTCCATTGCAGCAACAGAACCCATACCACGATAAACCTTAAAGCGACGTCCTTGGAATATTTCTGTATCCCCTGGGCTTTCCGTAGTCCCAGCAAGCATACTGCCAAGCATAACGGCATGTCCTCCGGCTGCAAGTGCCTTCACGATATCTCCTGAGTACTTGATACCGCCATCAGCTATAATGGTTTTTCCAAGCTTCCGTGCTTCAGTCGCACAATCATAGATAGCCGTAATCTGTGGAACACCAACACCAGCAACCACCCGTGTGGTGCAAATTGAACCAGGTCCGATTCCGACCTTAACAATGTCAGCACCAGCTTCAATTAAGGCTCTTGTTGCTGCTCCTGTAGCTACATTTCCAGCAATAATGGTTAATTCCGGGAAGCTCGCACGCATTTCTTTTATAGCATCTTGAACGCCCCTAGAGTGACCATGTGCAGTATCAATAACAACAACATCTACCTGTGCCATCACTAGCATCTCCACACGCTTCAATGTATCTTTAGTCACGCCCACGGCAGCTCCAGCTAATAAACGGCCTTGTTTATCTTTTGCGGAGTTAGGAAATTCCAGCACTTTCTCTATATCCTTAATCGTAATAAGTCCTTTTAATACACCCGACTCATTAACCAACGGCAATTTTTCAATTTTATATTTTTGAAGAATTTTTTCAGCTTGTTTTAAGTTTGTTCCAACAGGAGCAGTTACCAGATCCTCTGCTGTCATGACTTCAGAAATCTGGAGGGAAAAATCAGAGATAAAGCGCAAATCACGGTTTGTAATTATTCCGACCAATTTTCGCTCTGTTTCATTGTTAACGATTGGAACACCAGAAATACGGTATTTACCCATTAAATGCTCTGCATCAAAAACTTGATGCTCTGGGGTTAGGAAAAAGGGATCGGTAATGACGCCGCTTTCTGAACGTTTTACTTTATCTACCTGTTCAGCTTGTGCTTCGATCGACATATTTTTATGGATGATTCCGAGCCCGCCCTGTCTTGCCATAGCAATAGCCATTTCAGCTTCTGTAACGGTATCCATCCCTGCACTGATAATTGGCAAATTTAATCTAAGATTTTCTGCTAATGTTACCCGCAGATTCACCTCATTGGGTAGTACCTCAGATTTTGCTGGGATTAATAATACATCATCGAACGTTAAACCTTCTTTTACAAACTTAGTTTCCCACATCTTTTTCCCCTCCTGCTAAAAAAATATTATTTGTAGGTTATCAATTGGACAATATACTGTCAAGGAGTTATTAAAATGTCTGATTTTTCCGCTAATTAGAAAGGGGTTCCTATTTTTGATTAATCTTAATATTTGGAACGATTTTACTCGATACTATTCTTCCACATCTACTCAACAATATTTACAAAAATGCTATCAAAAGCTTTCGATTATAAATATAGAAACAAAGAGCTATGATAACTGTTATCCTTTTATCTATTATTTAGAGCATGGTCAAACCTACTTTACCCAAGCAAGAAATGCTCCTTTATCCATACAACCCATCTTATTATTTTACGGTTGCCTGCAATTAATAAAGGCTTGTCTGCTTACCATTGACCCCGACTATCCAGACAACACCTCAGTATTAGCCCATGGGGTTACAACCCGAAAACGGAAGAAACAACAATATTCTTTTCTACAAGATGAAGTGAAGACTCAAAAAAATGGTTTGTTCTCACATATGTCATGGAAAATGTTTCACATGAAACAATTAGAACATGAAAAATTCTCCATGGAGCAGTTACTCCGAGAAATCCCTGAGATGCAGCACATTCAATCAAAAAAAACATTTGAAAAATTATCGGAAACAAAAAATCACTTTGAACTTCCTCTTTCTCTTCTAGATAACTTTCAAATGACAAGTGCTCGGTTAGGTGACTTCCTAACAGCAAAAATAAAATTAAGAATGGATGTTAAACAGGATAAATCTAAACTTACCTTAGTAACCGAAGAACCATTTACTGTGAACCAACATTCTCCTATCCATTTTAACCTTATCGAAAATACGTACATGCTTTCACTAAATAAACTTTCACCATGCTACCTTTTTCCTGAACTCTTAAATCATTACCTCATTTTATATAACCTAAGCATGATTTGCCGCTATGAAACAGAATGGTGGTACGAGTTACAAAAGACAGTACCCACTGATGACTACCCGTCGATCGTACAATATGTCCAGATTAGTCAGGAGAAAATACCTTTTCTTGTACTGCAATGGTTAAACAGCATTTCAGTGTGATAGGCAGCGGGGCGGGGGAATTTTTAGTTAACAAGGTCATTTAGATGTACGTCGTTTAGGCACGATTTGGGATACAAGCCTATTCTAAAATAAGATGGGTTTTTGAAATGATTTTAGGGAGGTCTTCATTCAAACATGCTGACTTCTGGATATATCATGGGGGCTATTCTGTTCCGTTCATTAATCCCGTCTGGTCTTCACGTATTCCCGTTTGGGTACTATTTTTAGCTCCAAAATACCCCATGGGGCATCATTGTTTTAAGGGTTTTTGAAAATGGGTCGCTAATCTTTAGATCTATTTCTTTAGATACACTTTTTAGGAAGACCTGATGAATAAGTTTCTCCGGGGGGTATTTTATCTATTTTTCTGCTATTTCAGCCATTAATCCCGTCTGGTCTTCACATATTCCCGTCTGAGATCACGTTATTCCCGTCCAGACCCTGCATAATCCCGTCTAGAGACCCCTTATTCCCGTCTGGGAGCTATTTTCAGGCACAAAATACCCCTAAGGGTACCACGTTTACTGCTCAACTTCTAAAAAAAGCCACAAAAAAAGACCAGCTATGCAGCTGATCTTTTTTTTCTTGTTGCCTGGCAATGTCCTACTCTCACAGGGGGAGACCCCCAACTACCATCGGCGCTGAAGAGCTTAACTTCCGTGTTCGGAATGGGAACGGGTGTGGCCTCTTCGCCATCATTACCAGACTATAAAGGAACGTTGTTCCT
>NZ_JAZVJO010000244.1:0-6655 GCF_059453735.1 Peribacillus sp.
ACTGTATTATAATGGTTGAAAGAGCAGTATGAGGTGAGGGAATGGAACAAACGTTAAAAATCACAAATGTATTAGCTGATCCAACTCGTTATCACATTTATCAATACATTGTGAAACAGCACAAAGAGGTCACTGTGCAAGAAATAGCGGACGCTTTTGAGATTCATCCAAATGTTGCCCGGATGCATTTAACTAAACTCCAAGATGTAAGTTTAATTACTTCAGAAACGAAAAAGACCGGCAAAGGCGGCCGGCCAGGCAGAACCTATAAATTAGCCGATGAAGTAATTCAGCTTCATTTCCCGTATCGTGATTATCAGCTTTTAGCAAAGATCGCGATTGAAAGCATGATGTCTCTTGGAGAAGCTGGGGAAAAAGCTCTTTTTGAAACAGGTCGTTCTTTCGGTTCCGAACTGGTTAAACAGCAAACCATGTCAGCACAACCGTATCTCACTTTCGATGATAAGCTGGCTATAGTAAAAAATGCAGCAACACTCGCAGGTTTTAGTCCAGAGTTTCAAATTAGCGAAGACCAGACCACGATTTATTTCCAAATCCATAATTGTCCATTTAAAGAATTGGCCAAGCACAATAGCAGTACCATATGTTCGATGCATAATGCCTATCTGCTCGGCATGTTTAATTCCGTGTTTACAAATGTTCAATTAGTGGAGGGCGAGAACATGATTAATGGCTGTGATTTATGCTCTTATCGTGTTTCTGTTACGGACTAGATACAAACTAAGCTTTACATCATATCATCAAGTCATTTATAATTGTTTAGTGATTACCATCATTGGGGAAAAAAGGGGAGGTTTACACAATGGATCGTATGTTCAGGGTTTGCGGTTTTTGGACTGGAATTATGGCGGTATTTTTCTTTTTAGGCCATATGCATGAAATGTCCTTACTTTTCTTCGGACAAACTGGATTTTTTGTACTTTTAAGTTATTTAAAGCTTTCTGAACGCATGTATATCTACGTATTTGGGGCGTATTTGACTGTATTCTTTGTAGGATTTAGTTATTATACCGTATTTATGATGACACCGGGTGCGGCTCACTAAAAAGCCTACATAGCTCATGAAACCTTGGTTTCATGGGTTTTCTATTATTCAAAAAAGGCTGTCTTACACGTGACGTGTAGGACAGCCTTTTTTGAGTGCTGGACTCTTTATACACTTAATTTCCCCTGTATTCCCTTACTCTGAAGCATCACTCGGAAATAGGAACTAATTCCTCCAGGCATTACAAGACTGCGGATAGCTCGATTCCTTTTGGCGGTATCTGAAAAGGGATTTAGGTTTTGATGATCTTCAAGTTCTGAGAAAAGACCAGCCCCAATGAGAAAGTCTGCCTGTGACTGAAGGCGCTCAAACCGTAGGCCGGCACGTTCACCATAGTGCTGCAAAGCATCAAAATGGATATGAGCAGTGAGATCCATTTGACCAGGATGTTGAAGGATATTTTCAATCTGTTGATGACGATAATACCCTCTTAGGCTCCCCTTCCTGTGAATAGATTCCGTCCATTCAGTCTGCGTATAGCCATAATCAAATGTGACCACCACGCCCTTAGACAGGGTGTCAGAAATCGTTGAAATCATATCAAGCATCTTTATCGGTATTTCATATCGCTGATTCTCCGCTAATTCAATGCTTTGTGATAGGATATACTCTTGAATTCTACTGTCTGATAAACGCTCTATTGTTTCACAGAAACTCCCATCGTGTTCCTTAATAAAAACCTCATAAAGAACCCCCTGCTTTTTCTCAATAACGTGAACAGGTAATGCGTCGAAAAGCTCATTCGATACAATAATCCCCATAAACTCTACAGGTAATTCTTTCAGAAAAACAACGTTTGGAAATTCAGCTAATTTCTCTTTTTGCTCTGACTGATGAAAGGGACTACTGTCAACAATCGTATAAGTAAGCTGCTTAAATAATTCAGAGTCCGTCCTTTTAAGGCTGGAAAGAAGATCAAAAGCAAGCTTGCCTGTTCCTCCCCCTATTTCAAGGATTCTTGGGGTGAGCTTTGCTTGTCTGATAACTTTAGCTGCCCATTTCCCTAGACACGATCCGAACACATTATACACATTTGAGCTGGTATAGAAATCCCCAGTTCTCCCAATCTTCGTTCCCGGCTTCATATAGTAACCGATCTCGGGTGTATAAAGCGCCGCCTCCATATATTCACTATACGAAATTTTTTCATCTCGCTTACTTGATAGTAATTTACGAAGATAGTCATCCATTTCCTTTCACCTTCTCATTTCGATCATCTCAAAAACGGATTGCTTGCGATTTCATCTTCAATGGTCGTAACTGGACCATGTCCGGGAAAGACAATGGTGTCAGAAGGAAGAGTTACTAAGTGTTGATTAATACTCTTCATTAATTGAGCTTCGTTTCCCCCAGGTAAATCCGTACGGCCTACACTATTTTTAAATAATACATCACCAGAGAACAGCATGCGTTCACTCTCTAAATAATAAGAAACACTTCCTGGTGAGTGACCTGGTGTTTTAAACAGCTTAAACACAAAACTGCCAAGTTCTAGTTCAGTTTCATCGGTTAAAAGGAAATCTGCGGGCTTCATTTGCATAGATTGTCCAGCTAAAAAGGATTTGGAGCCATTTAAAGAAGAATCCATCAGCCATTTTTCTTCCTTTTGATGAAGATAAGCTGGGATATTATAAAATTCACGAATCTCATCCAGTGCCCCAATATGATCAAAATGAGCATGTGTGAGGAGAATAGCAATCGGCTTTAGCTTTTTTTGCTGAATCAACTGAATCAGTTTTGAACCTTCTTCACCAGGATCAAAAATAATACACTCTTGTTCATTTGAAAGCAGGTAGCAATTTGTTTGTAAAGGGCCGAGCGGTATTTGGTTCCATTTCATTCTATTCATCTCCATTAATTTCATCTATCTAATATCATCTTACACTACTTCAGATCATAAATTAAGCTGTTCCTTTAAGAATAAGTGCAGGTTAACACTCGAAGGAACGGAAGGCTCTTATGTAAATTTTAGTCTATTAGGAGAGCCTTTTCTTCAACGAAAGATTCTACTATTCGAATAATTCCACTTAACACCTACTCCAACGGCATCTCATTCTATTTTTCCACTATCCTTTAAAAATGGATATTGTTACACAAAGTGTTCACTAATAATCTCGACAAATGGAATAAAAACCATTAAAATAAGAGCGAACGCAATCTTTCTACATATTTATGGGTAGAGTTTATACACCTCTGGGCATTCTAAAGTTCAGTGGTTCAAAAGGGTAGTATTCAGATTGAACAAAGGGGGCATAACGATGGTTTTAATGGTTGTTTTAGGCTTAGTTACGATTCTAGGCATAATCGGTACAATTTCCTCACTTAAAGAAAGAAATATTCTTGGAATCGTATTTGGCGGAGGCAGCGCGCTTGTCTTTGGATGGTTTACAGTGATGACGTTAATTAACAGCGGATTCCCAGTTGCACACTAAGTACACAAATAGGGTAAACAAAAGAGCATGGCAGTCCATGCTCTTTTGTTTACCCTATTTTATTGTTTAAAAAGCGGATAGACTTTTTTACCATTCATATCAATTACATTTTCGTATTGATACCCATATAAACACCATTTTTGATTAGGTGAACAGCTTAAAGGCTCATTTTCGAACTGAGTCATCTTTTTTTCTTGTTTACCGGTCTTCCAATTGAAAGATAGTAAACTAAAGCTTCCTGTGTATTGATCAACGTTACCAGCTTTATCGGGTGCAAAGGTTAAAAGAGTTTGTTTTGTTTCATTATAATCATAATATGGAATCAACCAATCCGAGAAGTTTTTTAAATGCGGTATTTTAAATGCCGCAAGTGATTGATTTTTTTCATTATAGAACGTATAAGTAGCCTTGCTGAAAGTTTCGCTTTCATCTCGAATGACAAAATACGAATGTTTCATTTTCTTAAAGAAAATAATATCAAGCATGATGCCTTTTTTCTGTGCATCTGCCAGATTTTGCTTAAATAGCGGTGCAGTTAGATTAGGCTGCTCTTCATTCCAATCTAAATACCAAATCTCATCCTTACTGCCCCATTGTACAAAAGGCTGTGGTGCTTTTACCGTTTCTAAGCTTTTCTTTCCACCATTAACAATATAACTTGTATATGACCAATCTCTATTAAAACCAGACAAAAAAAGCGTGCCTGGGTCATAGATATTCCATTCATAGACCAATTCCACAGACGGGATTGAAAAGGAATATTGAACATCTCCGGTATGTGTAAGAATGACAAGACTGGCAGTATCGGCAGTCGAAGCTGTGTGTACAAGAACAAAGGATTGGTCAGGACTGATTGAAACATCAGTAATCTGCTCATCAGGATAATGAAAGATCTCCCCTGCCTCCTCAGTCATTTTCCACGTCTTTATGACTGCTTCATTACGATTTGATTGCTGAACACTATACAAAATGGTTTCGTTATCCAGCCAACCATATACTTTATCAACTTTCTCACTTTCGATAACGGGAATCTTCAGATTATCAGGGTCAGTTAATGGTAAAGCTTCTTGCCGGGGATTTTCTTCTACAGGCTCCTTGAGAGTGTTTTCTGACTCGCAGGACGTTAATAGAAGTAAGCTGGAGAGTAATGTCATAGACAGAATGAAACGACCAGTCCATATAGACATCACGAGCTGCTTCAACTGGCAGTGTGATGTTTCTTTAACGTTAATCTCTCACACCCCCTATTGAAAAGCGCAAGCCGCTTCATCCAGCAATATTAACTAACCCCTAAACGACAGGGAATAGTTAATGCTGTACAAGTGTCCATCTTGCGACCATCTTTCGCTTTAATTATAAAACAAAAAAGTTCAGATTGCCCTTAAAATCATGAAAAAATAAAAAATTCCTCATAAGAAAAAAGTCCAGAAATGTTTCTTCTGAACCTTTAGTCCCCTTCTAGATAAAAACGTAATAAATCTCCCTGAACTAACTGATCAGATAATGACAGCTCTTGATTCGCTTTATCCATAAATGGCTCACAATGGGAAATATCAATCAACTCTCCCGTTTCTTTTTCATAACAAGTATCCCTGGTAAAAACGTATTCTGAAGTAATAAAGGATCCATTTCTAAGGACAGCAAAATCCAATTTGTCTTCTGCAAATAAATCGTTTCCAAACTGCAGCTTGTTCTCCGTCTCCAAACCAAGTAAATGAAGAATCGTCGGCTCCAAATCGATTTGCCCAGATACTTTATCAATCGTTTGTCCGGTTTGCCCCGGCAGGTGAATAACCAATGGTACCCTCTGAAGCTGAATCATCTCAAAAGGAGTAATTTCCCTCTGAAGAAACTGCTCAAGAGATTCATTATGATTGTCAGATATTCCATAATGATCCCCATATAGAATGATAACTGAATGTTCGTATAAATTTGTTTCCTTTAAATCCGTGATAAATTGCTCAATCGCTTCATCCATATAGCGCACCGTAGGAAAATAGCGGTTTAATGTCCTTGACGCTGATGTATATTCTGGAATACTCCGATCTTCTCTGTCTAATGTAAAAGGAAAATGATTCGTCAGTGTTATGAACTTTGCATAAAACGGTTCCGGCATTGATTTTAAATGCGCTATTGATTGCTTAAAAAAGGGCTTATCCTTTAATCCCCAGTTCACTGAGTTAGCAGAATTGATTTGATAAGCAGTATTGTCATAAAAGTGTTGATACCCCAATGACTGATACATTAAATCCCGATTCCAAAAGCTCTTATTATTGGCGTGCAGTGCTGCTGTATAATAACCTGCTTTGTTTAAAATAGCAGGTGCCGCTTGAAATGTATTCTGCGCATGAGTAAAGAATACAGCGCCTCTTCCTAATGGATAAAGTGAATTTTCTACTAAGAATTCAGAATCCGACGTTTTTCCCTGACCCGTTTGTTGATAAAAATCGGTAAAATAATAGCTCTCCTTGATAAACTCATTCAGAAATGGGGTGATTTCCTCCCCGTTCATACGCTCGCCAATGACAAAGTTCTGAAGTGATTCCATAGAGACCATGATTATATTCTTACCTGATGCCGCACCAAAAAGTTCTTGATTTGGCTCCTTTTGATTTGCTTGAATATAGTTCTCAATATCAGTTAAACGACTGCCATCGGCAAGGGCCCGCTGTGCAGATGTCTTCGATTGCAAATATGCATCATATAAATGATAATGATACGTTCCGATATTCTTCACTAGCATTTCTCGGTCAAAGCTCCTTGTCAACAACTGCGGGCGAGCTAGTTCCGCCATCCCTAAATGAATACAGGTAACACAAAGGACAAGCATAGTAAAAACCTTACGTTGTTTACTGGTATAGCTCCGGGTGACTTGCTTCCTATGTATAAAGAAAAGCAAAATAAAAAAGTCTGCAAAGTAAAGACAATCCGAGTAGTTGATTAATTCCTTTATACTGCCTCCCAAATCAGTCATATTGCTGGTTTGAAACAAAACCGGCAGCGTTATGAAGTCAGAAAAAAACCGGTAAAAAATGATATTAGCTAATAAAACAACGGTAAGAATAAAGTTAATTGACAACAAATAGAGAATTTGTTGTCTATTCTTTAATAGCAGACTGATTCCAAGAAAAAGTAATAAAAAGCTTAGGGGATTAAT
>NZ_JAZVJO010000245.1:0-6292 GCF_059453735.1 Peribacillus sp.
TGATTAATCACTGTCATTTTCATTCCTCCTTTATATAGCGTATTGCTTTAATAGAATGACAAAATACGTATAAGTTTATTCTTTCTAATTTTTCCCACATCTAGCGACAATTTTCATTCTGTCATAAGATGCTTAGGTGCGCTTTCGTTCTCTTATTTGTTTTCCCTCACTATTAGCGGGGAATTTTTAGTCCTGAACGTTGAAAAAGACCCCATAATGGAGTCTTTCTTAGACTATGAACAAACTCGATGAAAATTGAGATTGCCTATAGTCTTCTTTTTTTAGTTTTTAAATTTGGGCTATTGATTTCCGTTCCTGGCGGAAGGCCGGTGAACCTCCTCATCGCAAAACGCAAGGAAAACTTCGATGAAATGTCTTAAAACGCAAAAGAGGTTCGGAATGTTTCATTCCGAACCTCTTTTGTCTACACCTAGACTCTATAAGCGCTTATTTACCAATTCTATAATTCAATAAATCAATTGCTTGATCTTCGGTTATTCCATTTATGAGCCCAAGCTCGCTTGAAAGAAATTTCCGTGCACTCCCAAGCATGGACTTTTCGCTTGAATTGAGGGTTTTTTCTTTATTCATTCGCATTAAATCGCGCAATACTTCTGCACCTTCTTGAATTTTCCCCGTTTTCATTTTTTCCATATTAGACTTATACCGTTCTTTGAAATTCAGGGTTCGGTCCGTTTCTCCGTTATGAAATAAGCGAAGAACGTTTTCAAGGGTAAGAGTATCGACTACTTTTCGTATGCTGAAATTTTTAATTTTCCCGACAGGAAGCATAACTTGTATCTTATTTGGCAGCTGCAGAACATAATACTGATGAACCTCTCCTTGAATCTCTTTGTCTTCAATTGATTCAATTATACCTGCTCCGTGCATTGGATAAACAATATGATCGCCAATTTGAAACAAATAACGCACCCCCATATATAATAACTTATTTAATCATAACACACTTTTCTATTTTTATCAAATTTATTATAATATCATATTTTTAATTATTAAGTCAATCAATTAATCTTAACTTTTTTACATTTTTCACTTACTTTTTTAGGTAATAAAATTACTCAAAAAATGAGTTTTTCTTTCTGGCACGCAGGATATCTCCCATCCAACCCTTTTTTTTCAAGTACACGTAAAGAGCCAATGTATTAATGACTATAAGGACTACAGAAATCAGATACCCAAACTGCCATTTAAGTTCTGGCATGTGCTTAAAGTTCATTCCCCATAATGCTCCCCACGCCATTACCGGAGTAAACAAAGTGGTTAATAGTGTTAACGTTTTCATGATTTCATTTCCTCGGAGGGAAGACACCACATTTTCAAGATTGACCATCGATTCAATTTCTTGTTCGTATTCCCGCAAAAGTGTCTTCGTACGTTGTATGCGAAGCTCAGTTCGTTTATACTGTGTCGACTCTTTAATTTCTTCCCCAAAAGCTTCCTCTAGAGCAATGATGATTTCCATCACCGGGACCACTAAATTTTTCCACACTAATAATTCATGCCGACAATCAGCTATTTTCTCCAAAATTTCCTTGCCGTTCTTCGCTTTTACATCCCATAATAAATTATTGATTCTTTGTTCGAAGTGGCCTATCTTAATTAAAAAAGATGAAATAATTTCGCTTAAGATAATCATCAGGCCGTCAATTGGTGATTCGACGCGGTCTAATAAATTGAGTAAATCTTCTCCACTGATATCATCCAATAAAGAAAAATCTAGATAGCCGGTTATTAAAAATTCATTTGTCAGGTAAAAATGAAATGTATACTGTTTCTCTTTCTCCTCAACATCCTGTATATAAACAAGGGAACCCCAGATTGCCTCCTTTCCTTCATCTGCTATATGTAACCCAAGATTTATCGATTTTTTGGAAAGGGTATGCTCCACCCATTTTTCACATTTTTTAGTCGTGCTTATCAACTGATGCAATTGATGTTCATTGGTTAAATCAAGCTCATGCCACTGCCATTTATTTTGTTTAAATGAATGTTCTCCCATGGGACACCCCCTATTTTTCGCTTATTTACATTAGTCCTTCTATTCTAGTTAAAAAGGTGCACCTTTGAAGATGAGCGCACCTGTAAAAATTATGCACGTAAATTATCAAGTGCTTGATGAAGACTGGAAAACGTCAAAATTGAATTGAATTTTATCCCAAATCCAACCATCGTTTGTGCGATTTCTGGTCTGATTCCCGTTAAACTGGTCCGGATTCCAACGAGATTTAATGCTGAGATCACTTTATAAATTTGATTCGCAACCATTGTATCTATGATAGGAACCCCTGAAAGGTCGATAATTATATAATCTAGGTTATGTTGAGTCCCTTGTTCAAGGGCTCGATCCATTAAGACTTGCGCCCGTTTGGTATCTAAGTCACCAACAATCGGAAGCACGCCCGTTGTTTTTGATACACGAACAAGCGGAATCGCAAGTTCATTCATTGTATACTCTGCCGACATAAGTTTAGCTGTATAACTCCTAGTATAAGAAATACTAAGCCAGTAAACAGCCTCATCAACTACGGCATCGAATTGGGAAATGACCTCGTAAAACACATCAAGACTAAATTGGTATTTTTGCGCTTCATTTTTAATAATATGACCAATGGTGTCGCGGTAGAATCGAACTTCCTGTATAGCTACATCTAGCGGGAGTTCTAGTTCAACTAGTAAATCAACCAATTTTCCTCCCCACTGCTTTAATCTATCTATCGCTTCTTCATGGTCCTTTGAAATGGATTGACCATAAATATCAATTAAATTTTCTCTCCAAGAGGTTAAAGAATCCGTAATCGTCTTACTATAAGCGTGCTCATCCGCTGCTTCCCGCTGCGATGCAAGTTCAGACTTTCTTGTGAGTATAGTATGAGTTATTGCCTTTAATTGCCCTTCTAATTGATTAGCTTCCATGGAATCCTCCTACAAACAGGTATCGAGAAACAATAACAAGTTTTTCTATTCTTTTAATCTCCTCATATAGATATATACCCTGATTTATAAGCTAGCTAATCCTTTTTTACCTACAAAGTAACCGTATGAGACCATTTAGGGCATCAAAAAAAGCACCTCTAATGAAGACTTCCCTTTAAAAGGATATCTCCATTAGAGGCAGTTGTGTATCATTCATGTCATTTAATTAAGTCTGTTGCTCTTAGAAGAAAAAGAACGGCAAGAACGCAAGCGTTGCGATAGCACCTAAAGCAAATCCTGCTGCTGCTCCTCCCCAACCATAGCCATAGCCGGGACCATAATAACCGTAACCATAGCCGCCAAAGTTCCTTCTTCCGCCATTCATCGGCCGAAGATACACTCTATTTCTATCCACTCGATCGACGATGCCTCTATGCACCGCACCCTGTTTCGTCCGTATTTCGACTGGTCTGCCTACTCCTTGACGTAACGTGTGATAATGATTCATTCAACCTAACCTCCATTCACTTCTCGATTATCATATGTACAAAGTGATTTTCCTGCATGGACATACACACAGGAAATGGAAAAAGGACCGTCCATTTAGTATGAACGACCAAGGAAACCCCTTATATTTCATTTGTAATACGAATAAATAATACATGATACATTTTGTTGATGCATACATAATCTAATGTAATGACGTGCAGGAGAGGAGACCCAAAGATGAATCCTTCTTACCAAGATGCATTAGCTTTTTATGGAATTGACGGCGCACATCCAGGCGGGTTTCAACTGACTAAACAATTACTTCATGATGAGAAAATTACCCCTTATACAAAAGTACTTGATGCAGGCTGTGGAACTGGTCAAACTTCCGCTTATCTCGCCAAAACGTTTTCCTGTCAGGTTTATGCCCTCGACCAGCATCCAGACATGCTTAAGAAAGCGAAAACCAAATTCAAAAAAGAACACCTCCCCATTCACCTTATCCAAGGATCGCTCGAGAAGCTCCCTTTCTCTGACCAATTCTTTGATTTAATCGTCGCAGAATCTTCAACGGCTTTTACTAACATCCCTAAATCTCTAAGTGAATATGCTCGTGTCCTGAAACCAAATGGAGTTCTTCTTACCATTGATATGACTGCTGAGCCTCAACTTGAACTGGAAGCAAAAACAGAGTTGATTCAGTTTTACGAAATTAAAGACCTTCTCACTGAAAAAGAATGGCTCCAAGCATTAAAACGTTCCGGGTTTAAACAAATTCAGATATTAAAGGCCAACACCGTCCTTAATGAACTCATGAATATTGAATTGGACGTAAATGATGGCTATACACCACCCTCTTTTTCCGCCGATTCTTCGCTTGAACACATTATACTTACCCATCAAAATCTTACCCTTTCCTATGGTGATCGACTGGGTTATCGTGTATTTCGAGCGGGTAAAATAGATCTTCCATATCAACCGCAAAAAACTAACTCATAAATTCACCCGAAACATTTTGGAAGGAAGCCTTAAGGATTAACGGCACACTCCTAAATCGGTTTCCTTCAGAGCTTTTCTCTTTATTTACATAGATAAGCTCGCGAAAAAAATGTAAAAAAATGTCTGAAGTTTGAATTATGAAAAAATTTAATATCTGTAAGATACGTGTTATAGTTCCATAGGAGTCATTAATTGGAAAAAAGCGAAAGGGAGGCTTATCACAATTATTGAATTACTCATCTCACACTTTATCTCCTATAAAAATCGGAAACCTACGCATGCTGATGAACTACTGGACTATATTCAAGAACAGTATTTAACCGGTAACCTTTCTGCAGTCAACTACAAACACCTCTATTCAGAACTCGATAAACGAGGAGCTAAAAAAGCAACTTTCATAAAATAATCCTCAAAAAAGCCTCCTGCCATGCATTGTGCTTGGCAGGAGGCTCCTTTTATTCTGCTGCAGTAATTTTGACTTGATTCTCTTCAACTATGGTCGTAAACCGTTTTACGTCAGGTTGTTCGAAAATAAAATCAGCAATTCCATCTTCAAGCTTTTCTTGAATGATTCTGCGAAGTGGTCTCGCACCAAATTCCGGATGATATCCTAATTCTGCGATTTTTTCTTTCGCCTTGGTTGTTACTTCTAGCTTTAATTCTTGAGAATTCAACGTTTCTTCTAGTTCAATCAACATTAAGTCGACAATTTGAACGAGATGCTTTTTATCTAAGGCTTTAAATTCAATAATGCTGTCGAATCTGTTTAAGAATTCAGGTTTGAAGAAACTTCCTAACGATTGGAGAATCGAAGCTTCTTCCACTGCACTGCTTGCTCCAAATCCCATGACCTTCGGTTTATCCGTTGCCCCAGCATTACTTGTCATGATAATGACCGTATCTTTAAAATTAACCGTACGTCCCTGGCTATCTGTCAAACGTCCATCCTCTAACACCTGCAAGAACATGTGCATAACATCAGGATGTGCTTTTTCAATCTCATCCAATAAGATAATACTGTATGGGCAACGGCGTACCTTCTCCGTCAACTGACCTGCTTCTTCATGTCCGATATATCCAGGCGGGGAGCCAATCAGTTTCGCTGCACTATGCTTTTCCATGTATTCACTCATATCAAGACGAATCATAGCATTTTTGTCTCCAAATAGCTCCTCTGCTAACGTTTTAGAAAGCTCCGTTTTCCCAACTCCTGTGGGACCAACGAACAAGAAGGACCCAATTGGGCGATTCTTAGATTTTAAGCCCGCCCGGCTTCTGCGTACTGCCTTAGCCACCTTCTTGACAGCCTCTTCCTGACCAATTACCTTTTTCATTAATTCTTCCTGCAGATGAACCATTCGTTTCTGTTCATCTTCCTGAAGCTTTCCAACTGGAATACCTGTTTTTTGTTCAATAATTTTTTGAATATCTGCAACCGTCACGGTTGGTGTGGCCGCTTGAGTTCCATCCTTAAGGAGGTTTTCTAATTTTTCTTCTTCATCGCGTAAAACAGCTGCTTGTTCATAGTTTTCTTCTTTTAATGCGCGTTCTTTTTCTTTATAGATCTCCGTAAGGCGATTCTTAACATCCTCCTCTTGACCTGTTTCAATCGTCAGATTCAGCTTAGCACCGGCCTCATCGAGTAAATCAATCGCTTTATCTGGTAAATGTCGATCTTGAATGTAGCGATGTGACAGTTCGACGGCTGCCTTCAGCACATCATCACTATAAGTTACAGAATGATATGCCTCATAATGCGGCTTCAATCCTTCTAAGATAGTCACCGCCTCTTCCAGTGTTGGCTCATCAACTTGAATAGGCTGGAAGCGGCGTTCGGGCGCTCCATCTTTTTCAATCTTACGGTATTCAG
>NZ_JAZVJO010000246.1:0-5826 GCF_059453735.1 Peribacillus sp.
AGCGAGTAGTTGTTTAGTAGTGGGGCTTGGTAATTGGAATGTCACTCCTGATGCCTTAGGTCCAGCGGTAGTCGAAAATTTGGTTATCACCAGACATTTGTTTGAGTTGCAGCCAGAATCGGTGAAAGAAGGGTATCGGCCAGTCAGCGGCATTGCTCCTGGTGTAATGGGCATTACGGGGATAGAGACCAGCGATATTATTAAAGGAGTTATTGAAAAGAGTAAGCCGGATTTTGTCTTAGTCATTGATGCATTGGCAGCGGCATCTATCGATCGCGTCAACTCGACAATTCAGATTACGGATACTGGCATTCATCCTGGTTCAGGTGTGGGGAATAAACGGAAGGAATTAAGTCAAGAAACATTAGGGGTTCCTGTTATTGCGATCGGAGTCCCAACGGTGGTGGATGCCGTCTCTATTACAAGTGACACCATTGATTATATTCTTAAACATTTTGGCAGTGAAATGAAAGCTAGTCAAAGTCCGTCACGAGCCTTGACACCTGCAGGATTTACACTCGGTAAACGAAAAAAATTAGCAGAAGAGGATTTGCCTGATGAGCAGTATCGACAAACCTTTATGGGCATTGTCGGGACGCTGGCAGACGATGAAAAAAAGAAACTGATCTATGAAGTGTTATCACCAATCGGTCATAATTTAATGGTCACGCCCAAGGAAGTGGATGTGTTCGTTGAAGATATGGCTAATCTATTGGCAAATGGGATAAACGCGGCATTACACGATGCGGTTAATCAGGAAAATACCGGTTACTATACACGTTGAGTTTGTGATTTTGGGTTCTACTCTTTCTAGTAAAGTCATATGAATTACTAGACAAGTTACTGAAAGGGTGGAAGGAATGAAAAGAAACCGGCCTGCAGATTTCGTCGCCGTCATCCATATATCAACCATTATAAAAGGGCTTCTTGCCATTCTAGCTACACTTCTGCTGTTTTTTGCAGTCAGTGGTCTGTTAACGTCCTTACGTCCGGAATATCGTCTTTCATCAGAATCAGTGAATACCGTAACCAACCAATTTTCTGGCAAGGTTTTATTTTCGTTAATCGCCAATGAAAATCACTATTTTAGTCATGCACTTCCAGGTGGACAAGCTGATACGGGAATCGGTAAACAAATTCTTAAAGCTTCAACCAATATTTCACTTGATGATCCACGAAGCTTGCTGGGAAGAGAACTGCCTGGTTTTTCAATTTTTGATAATCAAATACTTGTTGCTGGTAAAGATGCGAATTATACGAACATGCCTTATGAATCCGCACCGCCTCTCGATGTATTAAATAATGAAAGGGAAGCGGCTCTGCAGAATGTGGATACGATTGCAGAACCTGAAAAAACCCCAACCAAGCAGCCAAGCCTGACAACCGAAGGCAGAAAAGTCGTCGAGATTTATCACACACATAATCGAGAATCGTACTTACCTTATCTAAAAGGTGTCACGAATCCCAATCAGGCCTACCATTCTAAAATTAATGTGACCAAGCTAGGTGCCCAGCTTCAAAAGGATCTTGAGGAAAAAGGAATTGGTGCATCCTTAAATAAAACAGATATTCAAGGGCAAATGAATAAAAAAGGGCTAACCTATGGAAAATCTTATTTGGAATCACGAACTGCTGTAAAGACGGCAATGGCAGCAAATCAAGATATCCAATATTTAATTGACATTCACCGTGATTCAAAACGTAAAAAAGACACAACGCGTGTGATTAACGGAAAAACGTATGCACGTATAGCGTTTGTCATTGGAGGAAAGAATACAAATTACGAAAAGAATGCGGAATTAGCTGGGAAAATGCATAAAGCGATGGAAAAAAAATATCCTGGTCTTTCGTGGGGAATCAGTCTACAAAAGAAATCAGGGCAAAATGGAATCTACAATCAAGATTTGTCTGGAAACGCTATGTTGATTGAGATTGGCGGGGTGGATAATACATTTGAGGAGATGTTTCTAACGACTGATGCATTTGCCGATGTATTTAGTGAAATCTATTGGAATGCTCAAGAAGTTACTAAACCAGCTGAAACGTCTTCTGAATAAAGGAAAGAAGGGTAGGTATGTTCCGATTTAGCGTAATCTGTACATTTGCTGTTTTACTCCTGTTTTTTGGCGTGTTACTCGGTATGCAGTTTGCTAATCAAGGCATGAAAAACATGAAAGGCTACGACGACCCCTCATTATCCAGCGCCTTTTCAGTCGAATCACCAAGCGAAGGAGAAATATTAGGTCAAACTGTAACCAGCCATGACATTGAAAAAAAGAAACAAAAAATTGAAGAACTAGGTGCTTATAATTTCTTTTCCTCAATAGGCAAAAAGGTATCAAACACAGTTTCTGTTGGATTTGAAAAACTCATCGGTCTCATTTCCGGCACATAAATACGTAAGCAGCCCGTCAACAACCCTGAATAAGGTTGGCGGGAATTTTTTTGTTGTAGAGAAAGTTGAGATAGCAAGAAAAGCCACCCTGGTTTCGGCTGATCACCATGAGATGGAAAGGAAGGTTAATTCGGTTCTAGCGTATATCAATAGGAACTATCGCCCACGAAGTAAAAATTGCCGCTGTCTATGCTAAAACCCCATTAAAGGTACCCTTTTATAAAAATCACCCTAGTTTGGGCTGATAGTAGTCCCCAAGAAAGTTGGAAAGCAAGGTCGATTCGTCCCAAACGAGAAAAGATTCGGCCCTACCGTATATTAATAGTAGGAGCCGCCGCTAGAGATTACGAAAGTGTATTTATACAAAAAAACCCTTAAAGTTACTCTTTTAACCCCCCACCCCTGATTTGGCTGATACCTTGATGAGTAGTCGCTATTAAAGCCGGAAAGGATGCTGATTCAGCCCTTCCTTTGTCTCCTAATAGAGAAAACTTCACCCCCGCTAGCAAAGTTCATTCGATTCACTAGAGAGAAGTTATGCTTTAGGGTGATTTGTATATTCTAGTAAATGCACCGTTTTTAATTGAATCTTATATACTGTACTGATATAATGAAAAATAGTGTATTGTGTCGATAAGTAGGAGTGATTGTATGAATAGAGAAGAGAAATTGGCGAGACAATCGAGAATTCGTAACTTTTCCATTATTGCGCATATTGACCATGGTAAATCTACCTTGGCGGATCGGATTTTAGAAAAGACGAACGCATTGGCTCAGCGTGAAATGAAGAGCCAGCTGTTGGATTCGATGGATCTTGAGCGTGAACGAGGAATTACGATTAAATTGAATGCTGTGCAACTGAAATATAACGCAAAGGATGGCGAGGAATATACCTTCCATCTGATTGATACACCGGGACATGTCGATTTCACGTATGAAGTTTCACGGAGCCTTGCAGCTTGTGAAGGTGCTGTTCTTGTTGTGGATGCGGCTCAAGGGATTGAGGCTCAAACATTAGCGAATGTTTATTTAGCTCTTGATAATAACCTTGAAATTATTCCTGTTATCAATAAAATTGATCTTCCAAGTGCAGAACCGGAACGAGTTCGTCAAGAGATTGAAGACGTTATTGGTTTGGATGCATCAGATGCTGTTCTTGCTTCTGCAAAAGCAGGTATTGGAATTGAAGAAATTCTTGAACAGGTCGTTGAACTTGTTCCACCGCCTCAGGGTGATCCTGATGCACCTTTGAAAGCTTTGATTTTTGATTCTATTTATGATGCCTATCGTGGGGTAGTTGCTTATATCCGTGTATTCGATGGGACGATTAAGCCAGGTGATAAAATTAAAATGATGGCTACAGGCAAGGAATTTGAAGTTATCGAAATCGGTGCATTGACGCCGAAGGTTGAGCTTCGTGATGAACTGACTGTGGGCGACGTTGGCTTCTTAACGGGAGCAATTAAAAACGTTGGGGATACTCGCGTTGGGGATACGATTACCGGTGCTAAAAACAGTGCTACTGAAGCATTGCCGGGTTACCGTAGATTGAATCCGATGGTTTATTGCGGATTGTACCCAATCGATGCATCTAAATTCAATGATTTACGTGATGCTCTTGAAAAATTAGAGCTTAATGATGCTGCGCTTCAATTTGAAGCAGAATCATCACAGGCACTTGGTTTTGGTTTCCGTTGTGGATTCCTCGGCCTTCTTCATATGGAAATTGTGCAAGAGCGAATTGAACGTGAATTTAACATTGATCTGATTACTACCGCACCGAGTGTTATCTATGATGTTATTCTGACAGATGGTACAGAATTAAAAGTAGATAATCCGGCTAATATGCCTGAAGCTCAGAAAATCGAACGAGTTGAAGAGCCATATGTAAAAGCAACGATGATGGCACCTAATGAGTTCGTTGGAACGATTATGGAGCTTGGCCAAAAGAAACGTGGGAACTTCGTCAATATGGAGTACATGGATGAAAATCGGGTCAGCATCGTATATGAAATTCCACTTTCAGAAATCGTTTATGATTTCTTTGATCAATTGAAATCTAATACAAGAGGGTACGCATCATTTGACTATGAGTTGATTGGTTACAGACCGTCGAAACTAGTCAAAATGGATATTCTTCTGAATTCGGAAACGGTCGATGCATTGAGCTTTATCGTGCATACTGACTTTTCATATGAACGCGGTAAGCTGATTGTTGAGAAATTGAAAAAGCTAATTCCAAGACAGCAATTTGAAGTACCTATTCAAGCGGCGATTGGGCAAAAGATTGTTGCACGTTCGAGCATTAGCGCAATGCGTAAAAACGTTTTGGCTAAATGTTACGGCGGCGATATTTCGCGTAAACGTAAATTGCTTGAAAAGCAAAAAGCAGGTAAAAAACGGATGAAGCAAGTCGGTTCAGTTGAAGTGCCGCAAGAAGCATTTATGGCCGTACTGAAAATGGACGATACGACTCCGAAAAAATAAATGAACGTTGAAAAAAGGGGGTAGGCGCTTGTGCATCTAGCCTCTTTTTCCATCTTAAAAGGTTGTGAACAAGTTGATTCAAAGCGCATATATCCATATCCCATTTTGTGAACATATTTGTCACTATTGTGATTTTAATAAAGTTTTCTTGCAAGGTCAGCCGGTGGATGAGTATTTGAAGATGATGAAAAAGGAAATGCAGCTTCAAGTAAAAACGTATCCTAGTGCACCTGAATTGGAAACGATTTTTGTCGGCGGCGGCACGCCCACTTCTTTAAATGAAAATCAACTTCAGTATTTATGTGACTCCATTACAGAAACCTTTACGTTGAAAAAAGACGGGGAATATACGTTTGAAGCCAATCCTGGAGAATTGTCACGGGAAAAGCTTGAAATTCTCTATCAATCGGGCGTGAATCGGTTGAGTTTTGGTGTCCAAAGCTTCACGGATGATTTATTAAAAAGAATTGGCCGGACACATCGTGCAGCGGATGTCTATGAAACCATTGAAAAAGCTCAGTCTGTCGGTTTTACGAATATTAGTATTGATTTAATATACGGACTGCCTGGTCAAACGATGGAAGATTTTACTGACACTCTTGATAAGGCGCTGGCACTTGATCTTCCGCATTATTCGAGCTATTCCTTAATTGTTGAGCCAAAAACTGTTTTTTATAATCTCATGCAAAAGGGGAAACTACATTTACCGCCTCAAGATCTCGAAGCGAGTATGTATGAAAAACTGATGGAAACGATGGAAAAGCATAATTTGCATCAATATGAAATCAGTAATTTTGCTCGGACAGGTTTTGAAAGTCGGCATAACTTAACGTATTGGAACAATGAGGAGTATTACGGAATTGGAGCCGGTGCGCACGGCTATACTGGCGGAAACCGAATTGCGAACCATGGTCCAGTGAAAAAGTATATGACCCCGCTTCAAG
>NZ_JAZVJO010000247.1:0-3769 GCF_059453735.1 Peribacillus sp.
CTAATGCTGTCCGGCGAAATGGTAGAACGCCGTTTTGCCATAGACAGCGACTGTCACTTTCAACTTGAAGCAGGATTTCTTGCCGAACAAATCAGCTTACAAAAAGGATTCAGCGCGGAAGCTCTTGAGGAACCCAAACGAAGAGCCGGCAGAGTTTCCTTCTTAGTTAAGTTGGATTTAAAAGATCCGATTCAATAAACATGGTACGATAGCCATCAATTCATCTAGTTGAATTGATGGCATTTTTTTGAATTGAAAAACGAATAGGCTGTCAAGAAAATTATGACAGCCAAAGGGAATCTTTTTTGCAAAAAAATTATGTTACAATACTTCTAACGGTTTACGTTCATCCAGTCTAAACGCTTCATGCAAGGCATCAACAGCTGTAACCATTTCTTTCTCATGGATTACGGTCGATACTTTGATTTCAGAAGTACTGACCATTTTTATCTGAATCTTCGCTTCAGCAAGGACAGCAAACATCTCTGCTGCTACACCCGGATTCGAAACCATTCCTGAACCGACAATTGAAACCTTAGCCAGATTGGATTCTGTTTCAACTCTTTGGAACGGCATTGTTTCTTTATTAGCTTCTAGCACCTCAAGCAGGTTTGAGACATCTTCGCTTTTAATAGAAAATGATAAATTATTCATGTCTTGCTCTGTCATACTCTGAATAATGATATCAACATTTATCTGGTTCTTTGCGAGTGTAGTAAAAATTGTAGATAATGTTCCGAGACTTCCAGCTAATCCATAAATCGTGACTCGTGTAATTCGATCCTCAAATGCAATTCCTCTAACAATTAAATTCTGCTCCATCGTTGCTTCCTCCTCTATCATTGTTCCTTTTTCTTGTGCTGTACTCGAGCGGACTTCAAGCGGTATATGATGATTCTTGGCAAATTCAACGGCTCTTGGATGTAAAACACCTGCGCCTAGGTTTGCTAGTTCCAGCATTTCATCGTATGAAATGGAATTAAGTTTTCTTGCGTTTTTCACATACCGAGGATCCGTAGTAAATACCCCCGTAACATCTGTATAGATGTCACACCGATCTGCTTTTAACGCCGCTGCAAGAGCTACTGCCGTCGTATCAGATCCGCCGCGCCCAAGCGTAGTTATTCCCCCATCTTCGGCCAGCCCCTGGAATCCGGCAACGACGACAATTTTCCCCTCATTCAAACTATTCTGTACTTTTTCTGTATCTATATCTAAAATCCGTGCATTTCCATACACTGCTTCACATTTAATCCCTGCCTGCCAGCCTGTTAAGGAAATGGCTTCCTGCCCTTTTTCTATCAACGCCATTGTAAGAAAGGCAATCGTTACTTGCTCGCCCGTAGTAAGTAACATATCCATTTCCCGCTTCGATGGCCGTTGGGTTATATCGTATGACATGGAAACAAGCTCATCGGTTGTTTTGCCCATTGCTGATACAACGACGACTACGTCATTTCCATTTGCAGCCTCTTCAATTACTCGATCAGCTACATTTTTAATTTTTTCTATACTTCCTACTGAAGTCCCGCCGAATTTTTGAACAATCAACCCCATATCATGCTGCACCCTCTCTTATTTTAGTTTCCAAAATAGCCACAAAAAAACAGCAATGAGAAGAGTCTCATTGCTGTGATATCGTAAAAGAATACGGCTAACACAGTGAGATAGCTCTCCAGAATTTTTCATTCTGACAATCTGCCATCTCTTAAATGTACAGACCAGCACTTTGAGTGGATGAGCACTCAACTGCTTCGGCGATTTTCCCTTTCTAGACTTTTCACGGAAGCTCATACTTCTCCAAGTCTATACTAATGAATCTCGCACCTCTATCAACACATTAAATTGGTAAATACTTATAAATTCATACTGAATTATAGCATAGGGATATAAATGGTTCAACACTATTCTTGCAATTTTCTTGCAATTTCCTCAGCTACGCTCTGCGGCATTCCTGCCTCCAAAAACTCTGCAACCCCAGCCTCGCGCATTTTTTTTACCGATCCAAAATGCTTTAACAGCTGCTTTTTACGTTTTTCTCCGACACCTGGGATCTCATCAAGTAAAGATTGAAAGGCGCTTTTCCCGCGAAGTTGTCGATGGAATGTAATCGCAAATCGATGCACCTCATCTTGTATTCTTTGCAGCAGATAAAATTCCTGACTGCTCCGATCCAATGGTATGATTTCAAGAGGATTGCCAATCATCAGTGAGGATGTACGGTGCTTTTCATCCTTTACAAGACCCGCCAGAGGAACTTCAAGTCCCAGTTCATTCTCTAAAATATCTCGAACACCATCCACATGACCTTTACCTCCATCAATGATGATTAAATCTGGAAGCGGTAATCCTTCTTTTAATACTCGAGTATATCTTCGTCTGACGACTTCACGCATGGTTTCATAATCGTCTGGACCCGATACCGTTTTAATTTTATATTTCCGATACTCACGTTTTTCAGGCTTTCCATCAATAAATACCACTAGTGCAGAAACTGGATCAGTTCCTTGTATATTTGAATTATCAAAAGCCTCTATCCGATGAGGTGTATAGATTCCTAACCTTTGACCAAGGTTCTCCACTGCTTTAATCGTTCGTTCTTCGTCACGGTCAATTAAAGAGAACTTCTCTTGAAGTGCAATCGAAGCATTTTTATTTGCCAGCTGCAGCATATCCTTCTTCTGACCACGTTTCGGGTGAATAACTTTTACTTGTAGTAACTTTTCAGCCATCTCACCATCTACAGCCTCTGACAAAAGAATTTCCTTTGGTTTAAAATGGTTAGGTTTCGTATAAAATTGACCTAAATAGGTCAAAAGTTCTTCTTCCGGCTCATCATAAATAGGGAATAAAGAAACATCTCGTTCAATTAACTTCCCTTGACGAACAAAAAACACCTGAACGCACATCCAGCCCTTATCAAAGGCATAACCGAAAATATCACGATCGGTAAAATCAGTAGACATCATCTTTTGCTTTTCCATTGTAATCTCAATATGGGCAATTTTATCGCGGTACTCTTTAGCCCGCTCAAAATCAAGAGCTTCAGCTGCAGCATGCATTTTCTCTGTCAGTTCAGCTTTAATCTCTTTATAGCCGCCGTTTAGGAAACGAGTAATATCCGTCACAATATTTTTATACTCTTGTTGCGGCACATCAAAGACACAAGGTGCCAGACATTGCCCCAAATGATAATAGAGACACACCCTATCTGGCAGCGTGTTGCATTTTCGCAAAGGATATATTCGATCAAGCAGCTTCTTTGTTTCATTAGCAGCAATTACATTCGGATAAGGTCCAAAATACTTTCCTGAATCTTTTCTTACTTTTCTAGTAATAATTAATTTTGGATGTTTTTCAGCAGTCAGTTTAATAAACGGGTACGTTTTATCATCTTTCAACATCACATTATATTTTGGATCATGCTTTTTAATTAACGTCAGTTCCAATATCAACGCTTCAATATTCGATGAGGTAACGATATATTCAAAATCCTCGATTTCATTAACAAGCCTTAGGGTTTTTCCATCATGCGACCCATTGAAATAAGAACGAACTCTATTTTTTAACACTTTTGCTTTCCCGACATAGATAATCGTACCTTGCCTGTCTTTCATCAAATAGCAGCCAGGCTGGTCAGGAAGAATTGCAAGCTTATCCTTCATTCTTTGATTCATCGGCTGCCTCCTTCTTAACATCTTAGATAGTACATATGTTTCCCACTAATCTAACTATACTACAAAATGGCATGCGATAAACCTAAGAGGTA
>NZ_JAZVJO010000248.1:0-12370 GCF_059453735.1 Peribacillus sp.
TGTTTCTTTATCGATATAAACACGAAGAAACCAGGACTTTCCTTCTTTTACATACTCGACTTCGACTAGTTCTAGTTTCAGCTCTTCGAGTATTGGTGTGACAAGCTCTTCTACTTTATCAATTACTTTGCTCATGTGTTCCTCCATACATGTTTCGTCGTACGTTCTGTGTAATGGATTCGAATTTTTAGTAGAGTACAACAAGAAAGAGCGGGTTTCCCCACTCTTGCCATTGAATCTTCTTAAGTATTTCCAATTAAAATATATCATAATCGCCTTATTTATGCAAATGAAGCGGCTTTGACTGTTAGTCTGCTGGTACAATATACGTTTTTTAGAAAAGTGACAGCTGATTTTGTTCAGGTAAGTCACCCAGGCAGCCATGCTTATCCAGAAACTCAATAATAGTTTTTGAAACTTTCCCACGCTGTTGTAAATCTTCTTTTGATAAGAACTCACCGTTTTCACGGGCTTTAACAATATTAATTGCAGCATTCGTACCGAGACCAGGAATAGCATTAAAAGGTGGAATCAACGTATTTCCGTCAATAATGAATTCATCAGCACTTGACTTATATAAATCAATTTTCTGGAATGAAAAACCACGTTCACACATTTCTAATGCGAGTTCAAGTACTGTCAGGGTATTTTTTTCTTTTGTTGACGCATCGAGACCCTTAACTGTAATCTCTTCAATTTTGGTCCGCAGGGCATGTGAACCCCTAGCCATCGCATCAACATCAAAGTCTTCTGCACGGACAGTGAAATACGCCGCATAATAGACTAAAGGTAAATGAACCTTGAAATAGGCAATCCGTACCGCCATCAAAACATATGCAGCGGCATGGGCTTTCGGGAACATATATTTAATTTTTTTACATGAATCGATGTACCATTCCGGCACTTCGTTCTTACGCATCTCCGCTTCAAATTCATCTGACAGTCCTTTACCTTTACGAACGGATTCCATGATTTTAAAGGCAAGCGATGGGTCGAGTCCCTGGTAAATCAGGTATACCATGATATCATCACGACAGCCGATTACTTCGCTCAAGGTACAAATCGAATTATGAATGAGTTCTTGTGCATTTCCAAGCCATACATCCGTACCATGTGACAGACCAGAGATCTGTACAAGTTCAGAAAAAGTAGTCGGCTTTGTGTCTTCTAGCATTTGCCGTACAAACTTTGTCCCGAATTCGGGGATCCCTAAAGTTCCTGTTTTACACATAATTTGATCTTGCGTTACACCTAATGATTCCGTACTGCTAAAGATTTTCATTACCTCCGGATCATCAGTCGGAACGGTTTTTGGATCGATTCCGCTCAGATCCTGAAGCATTCTGATAACTGTTGGATCATCATGGCCAAGTATATCAAGTTTCAAGATATTATCATGGATGGAATGGAAATCAAAATGAGTCGTTTTCCATTCTGAATTACGATCGTCTGCTGGAAATTGAATTGGCGTAAAATCATAAATATCCATATAATCAGGTACTACGATAATACCGCCTGGATGCTGTCCAGTAGTTCTTTTTACCCCAGTACAACCAGATACAAGCCGATCCGTTTCAGCGCCGCGGATGATCATATTATTATCTGCCGCGTATCCCTTAACATAACCATATGCAGTCTTTTCAGCAACCGTTCCTATCGTTCCTGCTCTGAAGACGTATTCCTCACCAAACAGTTCTTTCGTATAGTTATGGGCCTTGGGCTGGTACTCACCGGAAAAGTTCAAATCAATATCGGGTACTTTATCCCCTTTAAATCCAAGGAAGGTTTCAAACGGAATGTCATGGCCATCCTTTTTATAGCGCGTCCCACAGTTCGGACAATTCTTATCAGGTAAATCAAAACCTGAACCAACTGACCCGTCATCAAAGAACTCCGATTTTTTACATGTTGGGCAGACAAAATGCGGCGGAAGCGGATTTACCTCTGTTATCTCTGTCATCGTTGCAACTAGAGATGAACCGACTGATCCCCGTGAACCAACTAAATATCCATCATCCAATGATTTCTTAACCAATTTATGCGAAATGAGGTAAATAACCGCAAAACCATGGCCAATGATACTTTTTAATTCTTTTTCAAGACGTGCTTCAACAATTTCAGGCAATTCTTCACCATAGATGCTCCTTGCCATTGTGTAACTCATTTCTTTCATTTCATCTTCGGCGCCTTCAATTTTCGGTGTATAAAGTTCGTCTTTGATTGGTTTAATGTCATCAATCATATCGGCAATTTTATTCGTGTTTGTTACAACGATTTCTTTAGCCTTCTCTTCACCTAAAAATGAGAACGATTTGAGCATCTCATCTGTCGTGCGGAAATGAACGTCTGGCAATGAATGGCGATTGAGCGGATTTGCACCGCCTTGTGAATTAATCAAGATTTTTCGGTAAATTTTATCATTAGGATCAAGATAATGAACATTTCCTGTGGCTACAACCGGCTTGTTTAACTTTTCACCAAGTTTAACCAAATTCTCGAGAATGCTCTCTAATGATTTTTGGTCCCGAACATACTCTCTTTCAATCATATGTTGATACACTTCTTTAGGATGCACCTCAATATAATCGTAAAACTCCGCAATCTTTAAGACTTCCTCGAACCCTTTTTGCATCATTCCTTCAAATACTTCGCCCTTATCACAGCCTGATCCGACTAAGATGCCTTCACGAAGCTTAGCGAGTTTCGAACGCGGAATACGAGGTACACGGTAATAAAAATCAATATGAGCTAGACTCACAAGCTTAAACAAGTTCTTTAACCCTGCTTGTGTTTGCGCAATCAACGTACAATGATACGGACGAGAACGTTGATACGCATTGCCTTGTCCCATATTTTCATTAAACTGATCATGATAAATAATACCTTTTTCAGTGGCATCTTTCAGCATTTTGAGCAATAAATAGCCGGTTGCTTCAGCATCAAAAATCGCCCGGTGATGTTGAGTCAGTTCAATGTCAAATTTCTTCGTTAATGTATTTAACCGATGATTTTTAAATTCAGGGTACAAGAAACGGCCTAATTCGAGCGTATCAATAACCGGATTTTCTGCTTTCGGATAGCCTAATTTTTTGTAGCCTACATTTAAGAATCCCATATCAAAGCTCGCATTATGAGCGACAAGCACTCCATCTCCCGCCCAGTTACGGAAGTTTTCAAGAACTTCTGATACTTCTGGAGCATTTTCAACCAAATCATCTGTAATTCCTGTTAAGTCAATCGTTGTGGTTGATAAAGGATGATGCGGGTTCGCAAACGATTCAAAACGGTCAATGATGTCCCCATTATGAATTTTCACTGCCGCGAGTTCAATAATCGTATCGTATACTGCTGAGAGACCTGTTGTTTCAAAGTCAAACACCACATACGTTTCGTCTGCTAATAAGCGATGTGAATCATTATAAGCAATTGGCACTCCATCATCGACAAGGTTAACTTCCACACCATATAGAATTTTTATATCATGTTTCTTTCCAGCACTATACGCATCAGGAAAAGATTGCACACCTGCATGATCAGTAACTGCTATCGCTTTATGCCCCCATTTTGCTGCTTGGGCAACAAGGCTCCCAACTGGGGTGACAGCATCCATTTGACTCATTGGGGTATGCAGATGCAGCTCAACACGTTTTTCATCTTTGGGTGCATGATCAAGCCGTCCTATTTTCGTAATTTCATTAATATCATTGGCAATCATCACTAAGTCACGAACAAATGTATCATTTTGAATACTTCCCTGCGCTCTGACCCACATTCCTTTTTTCACATTTGCTAAAATAGCAGCATCTTCTTTATCACGAGAAAACACCTTAATTAAAATGGAACTTGTGTAGTCAGTCACCTTGAATGTTAACAGTGTTCTTCCACTCCGAAGCTCTCTAAGTTCTGAGTGGAAAACATAACCTTCAATCGCAATTTTACGTTCTTCGTCAATAATTTGTTCAATTCTACGGAAATCGGCATCTTCTTTGATGGTATAACCAATCTTAACGGGTCCGTGGTATTGATCATCATTGCCTTTTTCAGATTCTTTCTTTTGCATCTCAGTCAAGGCTGCAAGTCCCTTGGCTTCATCTTCTTTTTGTTTGTCTACAAGGAACTGCTGATAATCCTTATCTTCCTTCATTTCAGACACTTCTGCATCAAGAGAGAAGGCTGGAAAACCAAGGGATTGATAGATATTTGAAATTAATCCTGAATATTTATTCTTCAGCTGCCCCGCTTCCGCTCCATTTCTTGCCTTCACAAAAATGCGATTCCCAACAATTTTTGGTTCTTGATCATTTAATAATGAGAGTAAGGCTGGTGACATTCCGTCAAGTTCACTAATACAGTGCCGCCAGTACTCTTTCACCAATTCATCAGAAATGTTTGGACTCTCTACTTGAAACGAAAAAGTCACTCTAGCAAGATGCGCAAAGGTAGCCGCAAGATGGTTGGCAAAGCGAGTGTTCACACTGCATGGCAGCACATCATTCAATTTAAAAATAAAATGCCAAGACTTTGCATCCCGGTCTATAGACAGCTTCACAATTTCAGCTTGATAAAAATAGGTAACAAACGCATCCTCAGTAAGGTCCATTTGCTGCAGCAAGAGTTGAAATCTTTCTCTTCCCGTATTCGGATTTTGATCCATTTCCGCTCTCCCCTTATATTCTCTAGTTAATCTATTGTTTGTTTCGCTAATAATCATTTAGTAATAGAGAGGTAATTATAACATATCGACAACATTCGCTAATGAAGTTCCCAGATATTTTTTTGATATGTTGCTGGTAAAACATTTCCACCCTACACCAATAAAAAAAGCATCATCATGATGACTGATGCTTTTTTATTTTCTTTTGTTTTTTTACAGAAGTCCTTTTAGTGTTTCAGCAAGTTCTGCTCTATTTACCTCGAGAACTTCACCAGTTTTTCTAATTTTCACTTCTAGGATACCATCGGCTGCCTTTTTACCAACCGTCACTCGAACAGGTAAACCAATTAAATCAGAATCAGCAAATTTAACTCCCGCACGCTCTTTACGATCATCCATCAAAACAGCTAATCCTTGTGTCTTAAGGTCTTGATACAATTCTTCAGCAACAGCTGCCTGTGTATCATCCTTCATATTAACAGGAATCAAATGTACTTGATACGGAGCTAAATTCGATGGCCATAGTAAGCCGTTTTCATCATTAAATTGTTCAGCAACAGCGGCAAGTGTTCTAGAGACTCCAATGCCATAACAACCCATGATCATTGGTTGTGAGCGGCCATTTTCATCCAGATAAACAGCGTTCATCGCTTCACTATACCTAGTACCGAGCTTAAAGACATGTCCTACTTCGATACCTTTAGCAAATTTAATAGTACCCTGACCGTCTGGAGAGACGTCTCCTTCTTGGATGAAACGAAGATCCGTATACTCTGAGACTTCAAAATCACGATTTGGATTAACATTCATATAATGGAAATCTTCTTCATTTGCACCTGTCACAGCATTAACGAGTAATTCAACTTCTTGGTCGGCTAGTACTTCTACTCCTTTTAATCCCACGGGTCCTAGAGAACCAACTGAACAGCCTAGTATCTCTTGTGTTTCTGCTGGTGAAGCAAGTTCCACAGAAACAGCATCATAGAAGTTTTTCAATTTAATATCATTTACTTCATGATCGCCGCGAACTAGAACCGCAACATATTTATCATCCACTTTGAATAATAAAGTTTTGATGCACTGCTGCTGAGATACCTTAAGGAATCCTGCTACATCCTCAATCGTTTTCTGTCCAGGTGTTTCAATTTTTTCTAATGGGTTTTCTGTTTCAGTACTTCTTTCTTTAGTTAAGATAACTGGTGCCATCTCAACGTTGGCTGCATAGTCAGAGGTATCAGAGTAAGCAATTGTATCTTCACCGACTTCAGATAAAACCATGAATTCATGCGTATCTTTTCCACCCATAGCACCGGAATCGGCAATTACAGCTCTAAAATCTACTCCACAACGGGTAAAGATATTGGTATAGGCTGTGAATAGACGTTGGTACACTTCGTCAAGACTTTCTTGACTAGCATGGAATGAATAAGCATCTTTCATAATGAATTCACGTCCGCGCAGCAGTCCAAATCGAGGGCGTTTTTCATCACGGAACTTCGTTTGGATTTGGTACACGGTTAACGGCAGACGCTTATATGATTTTACTTCATCACGTACTAAACTTGTAATTACTTCTTCATGTGTCGCACCAAGCGCAAACTCGCGATTGTTTCGGTCTTTCAATCTCATGAGTTCCGGTCCATAAGAGTACCATCTGCCAGATTCCTGCCAGAATTCTGCTTGTTGAAGTGCAGGCATTAATAACTCTACAGCTCCAGCATTGTCCATTTCTTCACGAACAATCGTTTCTATTTTTTGAAGAACTCGTATTCCAAGCGGCATAAAGCTGTACACACCACTTGAATTTTGCCTCATAAATCCTGCTCTTAATAAAAGCTGGTGGCTTTTTATTTCAGCATCTGCTGGTGTTTCTCTTAAAGTTGGGATCAATGTCATCGTTTGTTTCATCTCTGCACCTCTTCAATTACATATATTAAAAAGCATCAAAACAAAAGCGCTATAACTTAGCGCTGCTTGCATTTTCCTTATCTTGCTTATCGTCCAATTATACATGAGATATCAAGATAAGAAAAGCTGAAGCAGCGAAAAACAAGCCAGCCGAGATTGTCTCAGCTGGCTGTTTTTACTTTCCCTCACGTACTAGAGGAAAAAGCGTTGAATATCGTTCCAAGTTACCAAAATCATTAAGAGCATTAATAAAGCAAAGCCGACAAAGTGCACAAGGCCTTCTTTTTGCCGATCAATTGGTTTCCCCCGTAAGAATTCTACCAAGAAGAACAGCAGTCTTCCGCCATCAAGTGCAGGCAGCGGGAGCAGATTCATAATTCCAAGGTTAATACTCAGCAATCCTGCCCACTTCATTAAGTAAAAGATTCCTGATTTAGCTACTTCTTCCGTTGACTTATAAATGCCAACCGGACCTGATAACGCATCAAGTGAGAACCCTCCAGTAATTAGGGAACCAAGAATAACAAAAATCTGCTTTGTCCAAAAATAGGTTTCTGTAAATCCATATTTGAAAGCATTAATAGGTGACTTCTCTACAGGAGGATAGACTCCTATTACGCCGACCTTTTCTCCTTCACGATCAACTTCTTGTGGAACAACTAAAATTTCTTCTGTTTTGTTCCCACGCTCAACGACAAATTCAATTTCTTTACCCGGGTTTTTCTGGATGGCTTCCTGCACATCCTGCCAGCTTGAAACTTCATTGCCGTCAATACTCTGAATTTCATCACCATTTTTCAAACCAGAAGTAATGGCTGAACCGTCTGCGGTTAACTCCCCTAGACGTGGTTCATCCACAGCCACACCTTGAAATAAACCGATAATGACAAAAATAACAAACGCTAAGACAAAGTTCATCATAGGACCAGCAAAAATGGTCATCGTCCGGTGGCCTAATGACTTCGAGTTGAATTGGCGTTCAAATGGAGCAATTTGATTCTCTACTCCTTCACTCACTACCACTGCGTCTTGAGCGATTTTAAATGTTTGAAGCGTCTCTTCTTCGCCTTCTTCATAACCCTGAATCATCATTTTATGTTCAAGATCGGCCGCTTCTACTTCAATCACCCGTAAATCCGGGTATTTGTCCTTATTGTCGAGGACGATTTTTGTAACTATTCCTTCTGGATTAAATAGCAAACCGACCCGATACCCTGGTTTGAGTTCTGGGTTCTCGGCATCCTCTCCAGCCATACGGACATAACCGCCAAGCGGGAGTAACCGGATGGTATAAACGGTTTCGTTTTTTTTGTAAGTAAATACTTTAGGACCAAAACCTATAGCAAATTCACGGCAGAGTATTCCTGCTCGCTTCGCAAATACTAAATGACCAAGCTCATGAAAAAAGACAAGTGACCCAAAGATCACAATAAAGGCTACTATTGTTTGAACGGTCAGCACGTGTTTCTCACCTCTCTTTTACTAGTGTATGGACCAAATGACGGGTACTTTCATCAACTTCTTGAATGGTTGCTAAATCTGGCACAGCTATCACCGTATGATGATTCATTGCCTTTTCAATCAGCGTTTCTATCCCTAAGAAAGTTACCTTTCCATCAAGAAAAGCAGCCACAGCTACTTCGTTCGCTGCATTCATCACAGTTGGCATCGTGCCGCCTATTTTACCTGCTTCATAAGCAAAACGCAAACATGGGTAACGATTAAAATCCATTTCTGCAAAATGAAGCAATCCAAGTTTCGCAAGATTCAGTCTGTTGCTTGAAGCAAGGGGCAGACGATCCGGATAGGTTAAGGCATACTGAATCGGAACCCGCATATCTGGGCTGCCCAGCTGAGCCATCACACTGGAATCATGAAATTCAACCATTGAGTGAATAATGCTTTCTTTATGTAGAAGTACATCAATTTGTTCATATGGCAAATCAAACAGCCAATGAGCCTCAATGACTTCAAGCCCCTTGTTCATCATCGTTGCTGAGTCAATCGTAATTTTTGCACCCATTGACCAATTCGGATGGTTCAGCGCTTCTTCAACCGTGACCCCAGCCAGCTGTTCACGTGTTCGATCTCTGAAACTGCCCCCCGAAGCGGTAATAATCAATCTTTCAATGTTTTTTTCCTGCTCACCCTGAAGTGCTTGAAAGATTGCAGAATGCTCACTATCAACCGGAAGCAGGCTTATACCAGCTTGTTTAGCCGCATCCATAACAAGATGACCTGCCGTTACTAATGTTTCTTTATTGGCAATGGCAATGTCTTTTCCCGCTTTAATGGCTTCGAGAGTTGGAAATAATCCAACACTGCCAATTACTGCATTCACAAGTACATCCGCTCGATGATATACAGCCGTTTCAACCAATCCTTCATCACCATAGGTGAAGGCAATTCCCTCTTTTGAAAATTCACTCTTTAGCTGATCATAATCACTTTTTTCTTGGACTGAAACAAGCTCCGGCTTGAATTCAAGAATATATTCTCTTACTAGATTAATATTTCTGCCGGCAGATAAAGCAACAATCTTGAAATCTTGAGGATGCTCCCTGACAACTGCTGCCGTTTGCTTCCCTATTGATCCTGTTGCTCCTAAAAGACTAATATATTTCAATTCCTGTTCATCTCCTGACCAAAATGATGTCCAATTAATGATACGTCATTCAATACCGCTAATAGAACTTTTTTATAAAAAATGTAAAAAATGCAGAATCGGCAGGATAAAAAGTAAGCTGTCGAACCGATCAAGTATGCCTCCGTGACCCGGAAGGATTTTCCCTGAATCCTTTACACCATAATGACGTTTATATGCGGACTGTACAAGATCGCCCAATTGTCCGAAAATAGCTATAACAATACTCATTGTCAGCAATTTGACAGCGCTCATGTCCGTAAATAATAAAAACAGCACACCTACCACAAGGGCAGAGATAATTCCTCCTACAAAACCTTCAACGGTTTTATTAGGACTAATTGTCGGCCAAAGTTTGTTTTTCCCAAACGCCTTACCAATAAAATACGCACCGGAATCCGTAGCCCAGATGGTAAAGAGCGCAAGGAATATATACATAATTCCCACTTCACGTGTCACGAATAAATAATAAAAGCCCATGCCGACATATAAGACAGAAATCACCATAAATCCTGCGTCGTCAAACGTAAATTTATTCTTCGTAATAACAGAAGCTAGTAAATAAAGTAATATTCCAATTAATACCATTTGACTCTTATCGTACCCATGAGAAGTCAAATAGTTGAGAATCTCACCATCGGCAGGAAGAAGCAGGATCCATAATAGAATAAAGGAAATCACCGAAGGAACAGAAAATAAAGGTGTTTTTTTCATTCTGATTAATTCATATAAACCGATAGTGGCCATTAAATACACTAAAGCTAAAAGCGGCAGACCGCCTGCTATGATAATTGGCAGAAATACTGCTGCTGCTATAACAGCCGTGATAATTCGTTGTTTCATAACTAGTTATTTCCTCACCTTCTAAACTACACACCGCCAAAGCGGCGAGAACGCTTTTGATATACTTCAATTGCTTCTACTAAGTGCTCATCTTTAAAGTCTGGCCAAAGTACATCTGTAAACCAGAGTTCAGAATAAGCCAACTGCCAAAGCATAAAATTACTTAACCGGATTTCACCACTTGTTCGGATTAATAAATCAGGATCTGATAATTTATCCGTCATTAAATAACGATTAAACACCTCTTCAGTGATATCAGATTCGATGCCTCCAGACTTAATGTCCTGTGCCGCCTTATTAACCGCAGCAAGTATTTCGGCCCGACTTCCGTAATTTAACGCAAAATTGAGTATCATACCGGTATTATCCTTGGTCTCCTCCATTGCTTTCTCTACAGCTGCAATTGTATGAGCAGGAAGTGAATCTTTATCACCGATCATCTCCACTCGGACGTTTTCAGAAATAAGCTCTGGAAGAAACGTTCCGAGAAATTCTTGAGGTAATTTCATTAAAAAATCTACTTCAGTTTTTGGTCGTTTCCAATTTTCAGTGGAAAACGCATAAACACTTAGTGCTTTTACACCTAATTGATTGGCGAGCTTCGTCACTTTTTTTACTGTTTTCATGCCTTCGTGATGTCCAGCAATTCTCGGAAGTGCTCGTTTCTTCGCCCAACGACCATTTCCATCCATAATAATGGCTATATGCTGCGGCACCTCGCATTTTTTTATATCTATAATTCTTTGGTCTAAAGCAGAAGAAGCATCCTTTTTACACCAACGCTTCCATAGTGAATACATGCTAGTGTCCCCCATTAAGTTGTACTCTATCTCAACCATATTTTCTAATTCTCTGTATTATGTAAAAAGAATTACAGAATCCATATAATAATAACAAAAAAATTTACCTTATCCTATTATTATGATGAAAAAAAATCTCACAACAGACGAAATATGTCAACTTCATCACAGTCACCCTGTAATTAATAAGGAAATCTAACCTAAAAAGGCTGGATCTAAATCAATGGAAAAAGCTTTAAGATGTATGATACCTGAAAAACGAAAGGAAAGTATCCTTTCGCCTATTTTGGCATCTTACATCCATCCGGCTTATTTTCCATTCTTTAGCATCCAGCCCTTATTTAGAAGCAATTGTTCAGTTACACATCCATAATTTCTTTTTCTTTGTCTTTCGTTATGTCATCAATTTTACTGATATGACTATCTGTCATTTTTTGTACTTCTTCTGAATATGTTCTCAACTCATCTTCAGTAATTTGGCTGCTTTTTTCAAGCTTTTTAAGATCATCATTGGCATCACGACGTACATTTCTAATCGCAATTTTTGCTTCTTCTGATTCTTTACGCGCCACTTTAACTAAATCTTTACGACGCTCTTCAGTTAAAGCAGGAATTCCAATACGGATAATCGATCCATCATTAGAAGGATTTAACCCTAAATCAGATTTAAGAATGGCTTTTTCAATATCGCCTAAGATCGTCTTATCATACGGCTGAATGACCAAAAGTCGTGCTTCTGGAACAGATACACCCGCAACTTGGTTAATCGGAGTTGGTGCACCATAATAATCCACGCTGATTCTATCAAGAAGAGAAGCATTCGCACGGCCAGTACGGATAGTAGCTAACTCACGAGTATAAGCTCCAATCGCTTTTTCCATTTTTGTTTTAGTGTTGGCAATTATTTGTTTTGGCATATTATTTCCCCCTTACGATCGTTCCTATAGTTTCACCTAGAACGACACGTTTAATATTTCCCTCTTCCATGAGTGAAAACACGATTAATGGGATATCATTGTCCATACAAAGTGAAGATGCAGTAGAATCCATCACTTCAAGACCTTCTTTTAATACATCAAGATAGGAAAGCTCGTCGTATTTAACTGCATTCTTATCTTTAACTGGATCAGCGCTGTAAACACCATCAACATTGTTTTTAGCCATTAAAATAACATCGGCTTCAATTTCAGCTGCTCGAAGAGCGGCAGTTGTATCTGTGGAGAAGTAAGGATTACCAGTTCCGGCAGCGAATATAACCACTCGCTTTTTCTCAAGATGTCTTATAGCCCGGCGTCTAATATAAGGTTCTGCTACCTGTCTCATTTCGATAGAAGTTTGAACGCGTGTTTCAACACCAAGCTGGTCTAGGCTGTCTTGCAGAGCGAGTGAGTTCATGACTGTCGCCAGCATGCCCATATAATCAGCATTAGCCCGGTCCATTCCCATTTCACTGCCGATTTTTCCGCGCCAAATGTTTCCGCCGCCTACGACAACAGCAACCTCTACATCTAATTCTGCAAT
>NZ_JAZVJO010000249.1:0-5623 GCF_059453735.1 Peribacillus sp.
TTGATTACTTATTCCTAAGTAGTTCTAAATCTCCATTATTATTAAATGTTGTAGAAATTAACAATGATAAAGAAGTGGTACGTGGAATCTTCAACTTCATGAAGGAACAGCTTGAGACATTAGGACCTGATAATATCTTACCAATCGAGGTAGCTCTATACAGAAATCATGATTCCCAAAGCTCCTTTGAATTATTGTCTTCTATCGAGACCCCATCTGATTTAAAAGAGGAATTCAATATTGACATCAATTCAAAGGATTTAGATGCTGCTGACGTATTAAGATTGATAAGGGAAAATATACGTTATTATCGGAACGAGACAAAGGATAATATGGATTTTCAATACAGTCATATCTCGTTCTTTAAGCTCCCTACTCAGGATATTGAGGTGTCTCATTCAATGAATCAAATGGATACGGGTATATCGCTTAATGGATTGCTTTCATCTGTAGCGGCGATTTCCAGTAATTCTGATTACCGTACTGGTTTTGGCCTTCTTAATGGACCTGAAGGGCCTAGTTATTTGGTTGAGATAGCGAGCGGATATAATGAACTTTCATTTAACATGAAAAAGGGAGGTAAAAGTTCGTATAGTAAGAATAAATCAATCGTAATGAGCACATCTTCTCATAATCAAGAGCTGCTTAAAAATCTCTATAAGGCGTCTTTCTGGGTAACCTTTATTGAACCTGGTGTTGATTTGGATTTCTTCCAAGACTCGACCAATGAGTTGTTAGTTATTCACTATAATGACCAACATACCTCTTCAGATCGATATGACGCTATAACGGTAACGGACAAATCTAATCAATATAAAAAGGTCATAAAGGAATATATTCATGACCACTCATCTACGATTTCCGACTATAATATCGATCAAGCCATCAAGGCGTTTAATTCGATTAATGGAGAATGGCTATTACGTATCATTGGGAGTAAGGGACACTTTGCCAGGGAGAAAATAAGCATCGTATCAGCGATGAAGTATTTGGAGTGTTATCTTTATCATCCATCAATTACATGGGTACCGGTATCTTTGGAAGAGATTCTTCGCGTTGCGGCTGCGGTTAACCTGACGAAACGAGATGGAATCTTTTCAACAAAGAATTTAAAATCATTCGGCAAGCATAGTGATGATATTTTAATGATGGGAATTGAGGAGCGGGAAGGGCGACTAATGCTTTACCTTTATCCTGTTGAGGTTAAGATAGGCCGACTTCAGACAAGCAAAGCCCATATTCAAATTGAGAAGACAGCGGCATTATTTAAGGAATTTCTCATTGATAAGCCTGGAGAACATTGCTTTAGAAAGAAATTTTATCGTAATTTCTTCGCTCAAATCCTGTTGTCGAACGCGAAAAAGAATTATTCCAATGGATTATGGACAAAAGAGAAATATAATCAGTTACATGAGTTAAAGGCTCAACTGTTGAATGATGATTTCACCATTGGGGAGCATTTAGAAGCCTATATAGGTAAAGGGGCCGTCCTTCACTTTAGGAATAACAGTGGATTTCGGTCAGCTGATTTGAATAATGAAATCCTGAACCTGATGTTTATTGAGGAGGATGCCTATGCCGGGCTTTCGACTTCAATGGAAACCATCGTAGATAAGATGAAGACTGGATATATGGACTTTATTCCGAGTAAGCTCTTGGCTAATCAATATCAACCTGATAGTCATATATTTGTATCCTCAGGTTATCGGGGTTCTTATCTTGTGGGAATGAGCGATGAGAATTATCCTGACTCTGGCACGAAAGAAGAGGATGATAATCAATCTATCCAGCATGAAGAGGTAGCGGAGGATTCATTGGGAAATGAGTATAAGACATTTGTAGATGTTCCTGATGGAGTATGTGATGAAGAAAGTACTGATGATGCTGACAATGAGCAAATAGAGGATGTTGTAATCAACGAGGAAGATGATGAGAATCAGCCAAGTGACCTAGAAGCCCAAGTACCTTTAGAAGATATCAGGGTTCCTATTGGAGTGATCCAGGGTTCTAATCAGGTTGTGAATTGGGAATTTGGACATAGAAACCTTGCCAATCGCCATCTATTCATCACTGGTGGATCCGGCCAAGGGAAGACATACTTCATCCAATGTCTTCTATGGGAGCTGGCTAAACATGATATATCCAGTATTATCATTGACTATACGGATGGTTTCAAGAAGTCCCAACTCGAGGATGAATTCAAGGAGAACTTAGGTGACAGATTGGAGCAATTTATTGTCCTTGCGAAAAAGTTCCCGATTAATCCTTTCAAGAGGAACAAGAAGGAATTGGACGAAGATTTATTCATCGACGAAGATGATTCTGATGTGGCAGAAAGGATGAAGAATGTTATTGGTTCCATCTATACTACCTTGGGACCGCAGCAGCTTAATTCCATCTATCAAGCAGTCATGAAAGGTATGTCGATTTACGATGAGAAGATGAATTTTGAAATTCTTCGCGAATTATTGGAGGAGGACGGATCAGGGCCAGCGAAGACAGCCCTGTCACAAATGAATCTGCTCATAGACAAGAACCCATTTGATTCGAGCCAGGATATGGACTGGTCCTTCCTTGAGAAAGGAAAAGGAAAGGTATTCATCATCCAGTTGACAGGATATTCACCTGATGTCCAAAAGTTAATTACGGAATTCATCCTTTGGGATTTATGGTATTACAAGCTACAACATGGGAATAAACGTATACCATTCCCAGCTGTACTTGATGAATCTCAGCGTCTCGATTTCAGCAATAATTCGCCAAGTGCGAAAATCTTAACAGAAGGCCGGAAATTTGGCTGGTCTGGATGGTTCGCTACCCAATCAACAAAAGGGTTCTCTGGCGATCAGATCAGTCGTTTGCAAAATTCAGCCGTGAAGATTTACTTCTCCCCTGTTGAAAATGAAATATCAACGATAGCAGCAAATATAGCGGCAGACCACAGAGAAAGAAAAGAGTGGGAAACAAAGTTAACTAACCTTCAAAAGGGACAATGTATTGTATATGGTCCTGTGTTGGATAGGAACGGAAAGCTATTACCTTCTAGACCTTATGTAGTGAATATATCTGCGTTTAGCGAACGATAATTATACTAACAAGCCCCTTCGAGATATGAAGGGGCTTGTGTCATTTTTATAGAAATCGGGTAAAGAATAGTAAAACTTAGACCGTGATGTGATTCTAAATGAATACACAAATGTCAGATGAAACAAGAAAGAAAATAATGGGCTCCATTCATGGTAAGGGGACAAAGCTTGAGAATCGAGTATCTCACGAGTTATGGAGACGGGGTATTCGATTTAGGAAAAATGTCAAAAGCTTATATGGTACCCCTGATATAGCCATCAAAAAGTATAAGGTAGTCATTTTTATCGACTCTTGTTTTTGGCATGCTTGTGAACTGCATGGGACTTTACCAAATCAGAATCAGTTATTCTGGATAAACAAGTTCAATCGGAATAAGGAGCATGATCAGGAAGTTACGGATTATTATAAACGGCAGGGGTGGTACATTTATCGAATATGGGAGCATGATTTGAAGAGGAATTTTTATGGAACTGTGGATAAATTAGAAGGGTTAATATTGGATGCCAAGCGAAGATATCAATTAAAGGTTTTACAATGATTAAAAGAGGAGAAAATCAAAACTCTGTATTTTCTTCCTCTTCTATTGTTTTATGAAGTGTTTTAATCTATATTATCTATTTCTATTCTTTAGCAAAGAATTCCTGTGAAACTCCATATATTCTTGTTGTTCAGGAAGTAATGAAATCTTCATGCTATCTCGGATGTTTAAAGATTCATGGGAGGAAGATGGTATCACATCTGAGATGATAATTTTGCCATTCTCATCAAAGCTGATATAGCCTTTATCAAATAAAGCGTCATGATTTATACATAACAATAAACCATTATTTACGTCATTTTTTTGTATTTCATCAGCAACAGCCCAAGGAATAATATGGCTGGCAATTAATAAAGGCTCCAAGGAAAGATGGCAAAGTTGGCAACGGCTTTCTCGTTTTAATAATTTCGCTCTGAAATTGGTTTGTGTTTTGCGATATGCGGTCATACGATACCCAGTATTTGATGGAGTATCCTTAATTGTTGTTTGAAAGTCAATATCCTGTGCATTTTTTATTTCTATTATGTTTCGATTCTCCAAAAACTCATACCAAGCAGTTGGAGCATATTTACTGTGAGTGTTTCCTATCTTTAAATCATATAGCCACTGTCTAGGGGAAGGAACCTCAAGAATTGAAAATAAAGCTTCATAATTATAATATTCTTCACCATTCTTGGTGAATTTTTTTAATTTTAACGCTGAATCATGCTCTAAATCTTCTACATAGGGGACTGCAATCCCAATATATCGAACATCCTTTGTATTCACTCTTTCAAAATAAAAGAATGGTGCAATATACTCTTTATTTGAGTTATAACTTCTCTGAAAATATTTTTTAAATGCTAAATTGCCACGCTGTTTTGTATCTAGATAATCTTTACTCGGATCTTGGTTGTCACCAAAATACTTTAATATCCCTGTAGACCTATTATATTCATTTGGCCATTCTGGATCTTGATGTGTGTTGAGAATTACTACAAACGCATCTTCATCTTTTAATTGCTTGTTTTGTTCTATTTTTGTTCGCCGTATGCCTCCTTGGTTACCAATCCCTCTCAAGTTATCAAATCTAAAGATGTTACTGATTACTTCATCTGTAAAGTAGTTATTGCTTGAACCAGCTTGGTAAATTTCTCCAGGGAGTAAATCCGCGGTTTTTAATTCAGAGAAAGTTATCATAGTGAACACCTCGTTTATTATATTGTTTGCTATCTACAATATACTAAACAAGGAATTGCATTATCAAAGATAATGGTTAAATATTCGGAAAACTGCGCCGTTTTGTAACAAGTAACGAGTTGGAATGGACAGCGATCATATGATTATCATCTATGGCCATAAAGCATGGGGATATAGAAAAGATTAACCATTCACTTATAGAAGTATGAAAGTAAAAGAAGGACTAAACTATCATCGCAGCGAAATTCATAGTCAAGAAGAATGAAATATAAGGAGATGGGGTACAATTCATATCCGAAGATTTCCGACCCGAGTGAATATCACGGTCTCAGAAGAGAAGATGGATCTCCCGGTATCTATTCAAGATTCCATTGATTCCTATTGGGCTTCCCTTGAAGATAGAGGTCATTCCTTTCACAGGGGAGAAATCTTTTCTATTAAGGAGATGAAGGAGACAGAGGATGAACTGCGAGTAATCTTACAGCGAACCGATTTTGCTCATTTCATCTATGGCAAGCATTGCGGCCTTCCTGACGGCTATAAATGCAGGGTGGCAGCGGTGAACGGGCTGATTCTCACGGCGGATAACCAGTATGTCATGGGAGAAATGAATGGGCAGACCGCCAATCCGGGCTATGTCCAGTTCGTTGCGGGCGGGATTGACAGAAAGGACATTAGGGGCAATAAGGTGGATGTTCTTGGGAGCCTGTTTCGGGAAATGAAAGAAGAGATTGGAATCGAAGGCAATGATGTCAGCCTAGTGCTTCAGGTGGAACCGCGCTACATCGTTTATTGGGGGAATATTGCCCTCGTTTATGT
>NZ_JAZVJO010000250.1:0-2614 GCF_059453735.1 Peribacillus sp.
TACCATCAATGTCGATAATCGCCTGCGCAGCGGACTCCCAATCGATATGAGCCATTTAAAAATGGAAGACTTCTACAGAATGAACCATACCCCGCAAAATAGAGAGTAAAAAAGATTGTAGAGAAAAAGCACCTTTTTCTCTACAATCCTTTTTTTATGTGAAGAATCTGCCTTCATCCTTGTCTTCTAATCTGCTTTTGATATTTTTCTTAATTACTGGGTTATTTATCTGGTTATTGGTGAAACTATGAAGGATAGGCAGTGCACTTCTTCGGGAGAGGTGAGGGATATGAAAAGGAAGTTGATAGGGGTATCGCTCCTCTTTGGGATGATGCTGGCACAGATGCAGGTTGAAGCGGCTACAGTGGAGAAGAGAGTTATTCTGCAGCGGATATATGTGGATGGCGAAATGAGCGAAGAAACAAGGGTTGAAACGATGGACGATATTTGGCAGAAATATGCCGGTTGGGAATTAATCGAACAGAACAAAGAGAAAATGATTTTGCGTAAGCAGGAAAATGACTTATCGCCGCTCTTAAAAGCAAATGGTTTCTTTGGCGTGACGGTTGATGGCAAACTGTCGATCTATTATGGTAAACCTGATCAAGATCAAATCATTCATTCCTTCTTCCAGATGGATGTTGAAAAGCTGGAAGTATATCAACATGCTGAACTGCTTAAAGGGATTCCAATTAAAACGAAAGAGCAGTATGAGCAGGTCATTACAGCGTATAAGGCGTATAGTATTCCGATCAGTGGAAAATAACATATACAGCAGGCGGTGCATAAAACTGGCATCGTCTTTTTTCCGTTTTGGGCTTAACTCCAGAATGATTTGTGGTACAATGAGAGGTACAGCAAAATCAGGGAGCGAAGCGATTTGTATGATTTTATAAAAGGAACTGTCGATTATGTAGGACCCGAGTACATAGTAGTCGAGAATAATGGAATTGGGTATCAAATTGTGACGCCGAATCCGTTTAGTTATTCGTCCAATGTACAGCAAATGGTCCAAGTATTTATCTATCATCATGTCCGCGAAGATGCAGAGTCACTTTTTGGCTTTTCAACGCGCATTGAAAAAGCGTTATTTACGAAATTGTTAAATGTTACAGGAATTGGTCCAAAGGGTGCGCTTGCCGTCTTAGGGTCTGGTCAGGTTGACCAAGTTGTGCAGGCTATCGAAAACGAAGATGAAGCCTTCCTCGTTAAATTCCCGGGTGTTGGGAAAAAGACTGCCCGCCAGATGATTCTTGATTTAAAAGGCAAGCTCGAAAACGTAGTACCGGATTACTTCCCGAATCTATTTAATGATGGATCGTCGAGTGCCGGCAAGGCGATTGGTTTCAACGAAGCTCTTGAGGAAGCAGCCCTTGCACTGAAAGCTCTTGGTTATTCTGATAAAGAAATTCAGAAAGTGGCGAAAAAGCTGGATGATGAAGAAATGTCGACTGAACAGTATATTAAAAAAGCATTGCAATTGATGTTAAAATAAAAGGGGTGGCGTGATGGAGGAGAGAGTTGTCAACCAGGAAGCGGATGCAAACGAACTGTCCTTTGAGCAAAGCCTGAGGCCGCAAAACTTAAAGCAGTATATCGGCCAGGATAAAGTGAAGGAAAATTTGAGTGTGTTTATCGAAGCAGCTAGGATGCGGGAAGAGACACTGGATCACGTCCTTTTATATGGCCCGCCTGGACTCGGAAAAACGACGCTTGCGGTGATTATTGCCAATGAAATGGGTGTGAACATCCGTACGACATCAGGGCCTGCTATCGAGCGGCCAGGGGATCTTGCGGCTATTTTGAGCGCGCTTGAGCCTGGTGATGTTCTGTTTATTGATGAAATTCATCGGCTGCCACGAACGGTTGAGGAAGTGTTGTATCCAGCGATGGAGGACTTCTGTTTGGATATCGTGATTGGGAAAGGTCCGACTGCCCGTTCCGTTCGGATTGACTTGCCGCCATTTACACTCGTTGGCGCAACTACACGAGCAGGTTCCTTATCAGCCCCGCTTCGAGACCGTTTTGGCGTACTGAGCCGGCTTGAGTATTATACAGAAGCCCAGTTAACAGATATCGTTGTTCGGACAGCTGAAATCATGGAAACAACAATGGATCCACAAGCGGCAAACGAAGTGGCACGACGCTCGCGGGGAACACCGAGAATAGCGAACCGTCTGCTGCGCCGGGTGCGGGATTTTGCTCAGGTCCGCGGTGATGGAACGATTACACTTAAATTGGCTGACTATGCCCTTGAATTAATGCAGGTTGACCGTTTAGGCCTCGATCATATTGACCATAAATTACTGAAGAATATTATTGAAAAATTCCGCGGCGGGCCTGTTGGACTTGAAACGCTTGCGGCAACTATTGGTGAGGAAGCACATACGCTTGAAGATGTGTACGAACCGTATTTGCTGCAAATCGGATTTTTACAACGGACGCCGAGGGGCCGGATGGCGACTGCTCTTGTCTATTCTCACTTTGGACTTGAAATCCCAAATGAATAACTGAGTTGCATCGGTCACCTTGTATGTTATTGGCCGATTTCGTTAAAATTAACATCATGAATGGAAGTGGAACTGTTGAAAGTAGATTTGTTTGATTTTGATTT
>NZ_JAZVJO010000251.1:0-13965 GCF_059453735.1 Peribacillus sp.
GATATTTTAGAGAAGTTTTGACCAATTCCTGGTGCTTCTGGTAAAGTTGCTGCATATCCAAAAATATCTACAGATACCTTTACATCATATGGTTTTAATTTTTCTTTAGCGTAAGCGACGAAGTCTGTTACTGCCTGTACACGTTTTTGAGTGTGATTAGTTGATGTTCCTTCGTATTCACCCATTGAATATTTTAGCGATTCTTCTCTCTTTTCAAAACCCTCAGGAAAACGAACATAATCAAATTGAATTTCTTGGAAGCCCATTTTCGCAGCTTCTATTGCGACTCCGATATTATAGTCCCAAACTTCTTTCATAAACGGATTAACAAACGATTCACCTCGTCCGTTCTTCCAAGTTTCCCCGTTATCCACGAAGGACCACTCTGGTTTTTTCTTTGAAAGAACAGAATCCTTAAAGACCACAACTCTCGCTATTGGATAAACTTGTTTCTCTTCAAGCTTACTCAACATCTCTACAGGTTCCGATATGTAGTTCTTTGCAATATCAGCATAGGGTGAATCAGGATCCTCAGGAGTATACGTAATATTCCCCCAATCATCTTTTATATCAATCACCATTGCATTCAATTCAGTTTTTTCAACATAATTTAGAAGGTTGGCGAATTTTTTTCCTCCTGCAGAATTACCAGTGAGATAAATACCGCGGACGGCATCAGGATATTTAAAGGTAAAATTGGTTTCATATTTAAACCGATCCATTTTATCAGGCAAGACCTTTTTCGTTAGCGCAAGCTGACTCGCTTGGTGTCCTGACTCGGCCTTATCAGTTTCAGCAAGAACGGAGGGGTTGATGACAGTTAATGAGCTTGCTAAAGCTACGCTCGAAATCAGCATTTTATTTAGAAATTTCATTCTTTAACTCCTTTCTTTAATGTATAGGATTACCCCACTTACAGAATAAACATGAAACGTTTCCTCTTTTTCAGTATTATTTCTTTATTATGTACATCTTACCCGAAAACATCGTCTTCCTTCTATACCACCTGTTTTAGTATCTTAAGCCTCTTTTTCGACTTTTTTCGGCAAATTAAAAACGATCTCGTTATGAGATCGTTTTTAATTTATTTTGTATGAATCGTTTGGTATTGTTTAAACTCTTTTTCCGAACAATAAACGAAATGACCTGGCTTTACTTCACGCATTTGCAAGTCTTCACCTTCGTCATATCCGTGAATGTTTGGGTTGTATACTTTCCGCTTTCTCATCCGTTCACTATATGGGTCTGGAGCAGGAATAGCTGATAACAATGATTGTGTATATGGATGAATTGGATTTTTGTATAACTCCTCGCTGGGTGCAAGTTCTACTATTTTACCAAAATACATAACCCCAATACGATCACTGATATATTTAACCATGGAAAGATCATGTGCAATGAAAAGATACGTTAATCCATGTTCAATTTGCAGTCTTTTAAGTAAATTTACAACTTGAGCCTGGATGGAAACATCTAAAGCAGAAATTGGTTCATCGGCAATAATAAATTCTGGTTGTACAGCAAGCGCACGGGCTATTCCAATCCGCTGACGCTGACCGCCAGAGAATTCATGAGGATAACGACTGGCATGCTCACGATTCAATCCAACTGTCTCCAGAAGTTTATGAACCTGTTGCATACGATCTTCCTTGTTTTTAGCTAGTCCGTGGATATCAATACCTTCTGCGATAATATCAACGATTTTTAACCGCGGATTTAATGAAGCATAAGGATCTTGAAAGATCATTTGCATCTTGCGATTGAAATCTTTTAACTGAGCTTTTGATTTCGTATTATGAACATTTTCTCCATTAAAGAAGACTTCTCCATCAGTAGCATCATATAAACGGATGATTGTCCGGCCTGTAGTAGACTTTCCACAACCAGATTCACCCACTAGCCCCAGCGTTTCTCCTTTGTAAATATCAAAGGAAATATCATCGATTGCTTTAACCATACTTGGTTTCCCAGCATTGAAGTATTGTTTAAGATTTCTAATCTCCACTAATTTCTCACGTTGTTCCATTATTTAACCTCCTGCCATGTCTGGAATTGATCCATTCTTTTTTTCACAGCCAGAGGGGGTTCAACCTTAGGTGCATCTGGATGCAGAAGCCATGTAGCTGCATAGTGTGTATCTGAAACTTTGAACATTGGCGGTTGCTCTTCAAGATCGATTTGCATGGCATATTCGTTCCGCGGTGCAAATGCATCCCCAATAGGCGGATGTAACAAGTTAGGAGGTGTTCCTGGTATTGCATACAATTCATCATCTTTCGAATCCAAGCTAGGCATAGAACTGATTAGTCCCCACGTATACGGGTGTTTTGGATTATAGAAAATTTCATCAACTGTACCAATCTCCACAATTTTACCACCATACATAACCGCTACACGGTCCGCAACATTAGCGACAACACCAAGATCATGCGTAATAAAGATAATTGATGTATCAATTTTCTTTTGTAAGTCTTTCATTAATTCTAAAATTTGAGCTTGAATGGTTACGTCTAACGCTGTAGTTGGTTCATCAGCGATCAACACTTTAGGATTACAGGCAAGAGCAATTGCAATAACTACACGCTGTCTCATCCCGCCCGAAAATTGATGCGGGTATTGTCTAAAGCGTTCTTCCGCATTAGGGATGCCCACCAAACGAAGTAAATCCATTGCACGCTCTTTTGCTTCCGATTTGCTCATATTTTGATGTTTTATAATTGGTTCCATAATTTGCTTGCCAATTTTCATGGTTGGATTTAATGAAGTCATTGGGTCCTGAAAAATCATTGAGATCTCTTTCCCACGAATTTTCTGCATGCTTTTATCACTCAATTTAGCTAAATCTTTACCATTAAAGAGAATTTCACCGCGTTTAATTTCAGAGTTTCCAGGGGGCAGCAGCCTCATAATGGATTTGGTTGTTACAGATTTCCCTGAACCGGATTCACCAACAATCGCTAATGTCTCCCCTTTTTTAAGTTCGAAATCCACTCCACGAATAGCTTGTACTTCTCCTGAAAAGGTATGAAATGAAATAGTAAGATCTTTAACTTCTAATATATTTTCCATTATAGTCACCTGCCTTTAATCACGCATTTTTGGATCTAGTGCATCACGAAGACCGTCTGCAATCATATTAAAGCTAATCATAATTAAGCTTATTACAATCGATGGGAATATTACGATATGAGGATATAATCTTAATGTTTTAAAACCATCATCAATCAAGGTTCCCAATGAAGCAAGCGGATCTTGAAGGCCAAGCCCGATAAAGCTTAAGAATGCTTCAAAGAATATTGCATTAGGGATTGAAAACATCGTATTGATAAGAATAACCCCTACCATATTGGGTAAAAGATGTTTAAAGATAATTTTCGCATTTGAAGCTCCTAACGTACGCGAAGCCATTACAAACTCTTGTTCTTTCATTTTCATCGTTTGCGCCCGCACAACACGTGCCATACTCACCCAGCCCGTAAGAGCTAATGCTAATGTAATCGAAACAATACCAGGTTTAAATACTAGAATCATTAGAATAACAATTACTAAGTTCGGAATACTAGATAGAATTTCTGTGAAGCGCTGCATATAGTTATCCAGCCTGCCGCCAAAATATCCTGAAACCGCTCCATATGTGACACCAATCAGCATATCAAGAAGAGCCGCTAAAAAAGCAATATAAAGAGAAATCTGAGTACCTTCGCAGACTCTTGTAAATAAATCTCGACCAAGCCCATCAGTACCGAACCAATAATACTCTTCAATTCCTTTTTGCTCATAAATATCAACTTGAGTTCCATTATTTAATGTTCTCATGCCATCAAACGGAAGCCAGCTGATATTTTCTAAAACAGGAATTCTTGCTGGCAGATTGTTATGCGGGAGTGTTTGTGTTTTAGCTTCCTTACCGCTGAAAAGAGGGCCGGTGAATGCAAGAAGAATAATCAAGAAAACAACCACAATACTAACAATGGCAGCCTTATTTTTCCGCATCCTCAACCATGCATCCTGCCAAGCATTTAAACTAGGCTTATCGATTACTTCACCTAAGGAAGAATCTATAATGGCAGGTGAGAACTTGTCTTTGCTTAATTTTATCTGCGAATTCGCCATTATTTTTTACCTCCTGACAGTCTAATCCTTGGATCGATAACTCCGTAAAGAATATCAACAACTAAAATAATCACGACGAATAGTACAGAAAATAAGACCGTCGTTCCCATGATTACTGAATAATCATTTACTTGTATCGATTTTACGAATTGATCGCCAATTCCAGGAATACCAAATATCTTTTCAACAACAAGTGAACCTGTCATCATGGAAACAGCCAATGGCCCAATTACCGTTACAACTGGAATTAAGGCATTTCTAAGACCATGCTTAAAGGCAATTTCGAAGTAATTAGCTCCTTTTGCTTTGGCTAACGTAATATAATCCGAACCTAGTACATCAATCATCTCTGTCCGAATAAATCTTGCTGTAATTGCTATCGGGAACATTGACAGTGCAATCGTTGGCATAATACTGTATTCCCAACCCTTCCAGAACAACACTGGAAGCCATCCCATTTTCACACCGATGTAATATTGCAGCAGACCTGCAAAAACAAAATTGGGAATAGATTTGCCTAGTACAGCAATAAAAGTAGAACCATAATCTACCCAGGTATTTTGTTTTAAAGCCCCAATTACTCCTAAGAAAATCCCAATAATGGTACCGAAAAACATAGCTTGGAAGCCCAGTGTCATGGATGGACCGATTCTTGACACCAGCAGTTCCGTAACTGGTACATTATTAAATTGGAAAGAAGTCCCTAAATCACCTTGCACAACATTCCCCATATATTTGGCATATTGTACGACTATCGGCTCGTCCAATCCGTATTTATCTTTCATAATCTCCAATTGTTCTGGCTGTAATTTATTTGCGCTAGCAAATGGAGTCCCAGGAATCAACTTCATTAAGAAGAAGGTCAATGAGATAATCACAAACAAAGTGATGATCATATAAAAGACCCGTTTCAAGAGATATTTCGCCATTTGTGCACCTCCTATATAGTGAATATTAAGTATATTTTGAAAATTATAACCAAAGGGAAAAAGAGAGTATACGTTACTATACTCTCTTTCCATTTTCTGTAATATAAACTATTAGAAATGAAAACCCTTATGTGATTATTCTCCGATAGTTACCCATTTGTAGCAGTAATCTGGACCATACTTGTAAGTTGCGATATTTTTCACTTTAGGATTAATTAGGAAGTTTTCTGCACGTTGATAGATCGGTGCAATACCAAAGTCTTCCTGAAGTAAAATTCTTTCAGCTTCTTGCAATGCTTCAAAGTTTGCCTTTGGATCTGTAGCAAGATCAGTTTGAGCAGCTTTAATTAACTTATCGTATTCTTTATTTGAATACGCCATTCTGTTACTTCCGCCATCTGTTACCCAAAGGTCAGCAAATGAAATGGCATCTCCATAGTCAGGTCCCCAGCCAGCAGCTTGTAAATCGTAATCCATTGAGTTATCACGCTCTAAACGAACTGCGAAGGGAACACTTTCTAAATCAATAGTTAAACCAGGAAGATTTTTCTCTAACTGATTCTTCATATAAGCATCAATTTTCTTAGAAGCTTCTGTATCGCCGCCAAGGTATCTAATTGTTAATTTATCCACACCTAGTTCTTTCAAGCCTGCTTTCCAAGCTTTTTGTGCTTCTTCTAAATTATAAGTAATTAAATCTCCATTTTTCTCACGGAAATCTTTACCATCAAGACTCACAAAGTTTTGCGGCACCATGTAGTTAGCCGGAACTGATGCATTGTTTAAAATACTTGCAGCAAGGTCATCTTTGTTAAACCCTTGTGCAATTGCTTTACGGATATTTAAGTTTTGAAGTGCTTCATTTTTTTGGTTCATTTTTAACCAGAAAACGCTCGCTGATAATTCACTGAACATGCGTTCATCACCCTCATATGTAGGGACTAAATCAGATGAAAGCAGACCAGTAACATCAGTTTCGCCAGCTTCAAATGCATTAACCTGAGCACCAGGATCTTTAACAACATTTACTGTGATTTTATTCAATTTTACTGAGTCAGCATCCCAATAAGTATCGTTCTTTTCTAAAACCCACTCAGCACCTGCTGGTCCATCCCATTCAGTCATTGTGAATGGTCCGTTGTAGATCATGTTTTCAGCGTTGCTTGCATATTGGTCGCCTTTTTCAGTAACAAATTTTTCATTTTGCGGGTAGAAAGTAGGGAAAGCAAAAAGGTCAGCCGCAAACGGGAATGCCTTTTCTAGTGTTACTTCTAGTGTTTTATCATCTTTTGCTACTACACCTAACGTATTTAAATCATATTCCTTTTTATCAGCTGCAGCATTAGTGATTTCTTGTGCGCCTTTGATTTTGCCGTTCATCATATATGGACCATATGGCGAAGCAGTTTTCGGGTCAATTGCACGCTGCCAAGCGAATACGAAATCTTGTGCCGTAACAGGCTCCCCATTAGACCATTTAGCATCTCTTAATTTAAACGTATAAACCGTTTTGTCCTCATTAGTTGTCGGCTCTCCGTCAGCTAACGCTGGTACTGCCTTGCCTTCTTGATCTAGACGGTATAATCCTTCTCCAACATTATTAATGTAAGTGAAGCTTGTAGATCCTTCTGCTAGGACTGTATCCATAGTAGGTATTTCAGCTGAGTCTAAAACTTTCATTTCCTGCGGTACTTCGGTTTTAGCCTTCTCTCCGCCTTTTTCTTCTTTGCTGCCAGTAGTCTTGTCCGTATCATTTCCTCCACATGCTGCAAGGAAAACACTCAGCACAAGTGTTAATATTAAAAGCAGTGAAAATTTAGAATTTTTCAATTACCCGACACCCCTTTTCTTTTTTTTAGTCCACAAAGATTATTATACAATTTTTCAGACTTTTGTATATATACTTTTTCAAAAAAGTTTAATAAATTATAAAAATAGTAAATAATTCAAAGAATTCACTAATTTTTAGTCCTTTTATCGCTTTAACGGAGTTTAGCACTAAAGTTAAGTAGGTATATTGTTTTATGTTTTCCTAATAAATTCATAGTATTATATTGGTAGAGTTTCACCACTGGATTATTATCTTTATACTCAAATAACTTTTAATGATTTAAATTATCTGGTTAGTCTTCTTTTTTGCTATACTATTTTACATTCTACTAATAGAACGGAGTACTCCTATATGAAAAAATACAGTTTATGGACTTCTTTTTTTATTCTTCTTGCTATCTGTCTTTCCTTGATCATTTATCACGAATTGTCACTGCTTTATTTTATTGATATAACCTTTTACCTAGCAAGCTCCATCCTTTTGTTTACACTTTTACTGTTTGTCATTCAAAAGGGGCTCTTTGATGGTATATTCTACACCTTTCGCAAATTCTTTGAATCTCAGAAGCCCATTGGTGAAGAAGAAGAAATATCACGTCTGTCTACTATTTTCTCCATTAATTTAGGTGTTTTTTTCTTAATCGGCCTTACCCTTCTTGTAGTCGTTCTTGCTGGATTAGGCTTCTACTACTTATAGAAAATCAATTAAATGTCTATAATTTTACTAATGAATTCTAAAACAGTGGATTCATCCAGCATTTATCTCTACAATAAGAGAGATATGGTTTTATATTTAAGGAGTGACTATAGTGAAAAGAATATTCTCAGGCATACAGCCTACCGGTTCCGTAACGCTAGGAAACTATATTGGGGCCCTCAAACAATTTGTTGAACTGCAGCATGAATATGACTGCTACTTCTGTATAGTTGATCAGCACGCAATTACAGTTCCACAGAATCCGCTTGAATTAAGAAAAAGTATCCGTAATCTTGCGGCTCTTTATCTGGCAATTGGATTAGATCCAGAAAAAAACACGATTTTTATTCAGTCTGAAGTCCCTGCTCATGCACAAGCTGGTTGGATGCTGCAATGTATCTCTACAATTGGTGAACTTGAGCGAATGACTCAGTTCAAAGATAAAGCAAACGGCAAAGACAGTGTTCATTCCGGACTTCTCACATACCCGCCATTAATGGCTGGTGATATTCTGCTTTACAACTCTGACCTAGTTCCTGTAGGAGACGATCAAAAGCAACATATTGAACTGACCCGTGATTTGGCGGAGCGCTTTAATAAAAAATACAATGATATCTTCACAATCCCTGAAATCAGCCTTCCAAAAGTTGGAGCACGGATTATGTCTTTGCAAGAACCAACTAGAAAAATGAGCAAATCAGATTCAAATAAAAAAGCGACTATTACTCTTCTTGATGATCCAAAACAAATTGAGAAAAAAATCAAGAGTGCGATCACCGATTCTGAAGGTATAGTCAAATATGATAAAGAAAACAAACCTGGTGTCAGTAATTTGCTCTCTATTTACTCGATTTTCAGTAAAAAAAGCATTCCAGACATTGAGAAGTTATATGAAGGCAAAGGCTATGGAGATTTCAAGTCAGATTTAGCTGAAGTCATTTTAAGCGAAATCAAACCCATTCAAGACCGCTATCATGAGCTGCTTGAATCAACTGAACTTGATGACATCCTGGACCGTGGTGCAGAAAAAGCAAACCTAGAAGCGAACAAAATGATTAAGAAGATGAGTAACGCTATGGGCCTTGGGCGTAAAAGAAAGAAATAAACGAAAACGAGAAAGCCCGCCTAGGAACCAGGCGGGCTTTCTCGTTTATTTTTTTATAGCATGGAGGGACTGTCCCCTACTTCTAATTCCCAAAGCTTTTCAAAAAACGGCTGACCTTTAATAAGATGTTCACAAAGCTGGAGATGCTTATCCGTCCAGCCATACTGGATGGCATTATATAGTTCTACCCAAGCCTGATCAAATTCCATCTCTTGTATTTCGGCATATTTTTCTGGAGCCCATTCCGTATACCAGTATCTCATTTCTGCTGTATGCTTTGCCGTTGATAGATGATCCATAGCCATAAACAACAGCTGCTTTAATTGTCGTTCTTTTCTCGTTAACCCATTCATGAACAATGGATCGGGTGATAAAATATGATATTCTCTTTCCGTTACGCTATCTTCAAAGGAATAATCCATATCGGGATGATTGTCGATCATATCAAACACAATTTGTTCCTGCCTCGGGATTAAACGACTTTTTCGGATGGGTATATGATATCCAATGGTGTCGACCGCTAATATTCCTTTACCATCTGTAATGATAAAACAATAATCCAGCTGAATTCGTTCGTGATTTTTTCTTGCAAATGCTTTTTGGAAAACATCATTCAATAACGCTTTTGGCAGTTCCATTAAGTCGTTCTCTATGTAGTTGAAAAGCAATGCGGAGATCTTTAAAAGCGGAACCTGATCGAGCAGTTCAATTCCATCATCTTTTCTCCACTCGTGAAAGTGACAAATATTATAGCCGTTTTCCTCACCCTCAAACCAATTTACCCAAACATCATGAAGATATAGCATATTTTTACCCCTCACTAACGTAATCTGTATGTCCATCAGTATAGGCAGATTATTGAAATATTATTCCTGAATTGGGCAACCTGATAAAATTCATCGAGAGACTAAATGATTCCCTCGATGAACTTTTTCGATTCAATTGAAAAGGAAAGCTTAATTTCGAAAGGTTCGGCTTTTCGAACGAGGTAATATCCAATACTATAACCAAGCATTTTAGGATAGGGTGCTCTTCCCACTAAAAGTTTGTCATGTAAACGAGTGTCCCGCTTAATTGATATATTCTCTTTTATATAACTGTTCCACAGCTTCTCAAGCTCACTATCTTTATAAAGAGATGTCCATTGTGCAAGCGCCTTTTTCCCTAAATAATGCTTAACCGTATGTTCTGCAAGCCCCTCCATCACCATTGAGTCCAGCAGTGTGTATTCCCATTCACTTTTTTTATATTGTTTCAACCTACAGACATGATGGTACTCATGAATGATCAATGCTTTAAATTCTAACTCGCTGATATCCGGTTTGATAAACAAAAATAATTTATCAGTGAAAGCCAACCCGGACTTACTTTCAAGAGAACGAGAAAGAAATCCCGACGATCGCAGCGGAAAAATATACACAGGGATATCTGGTCCGTTCCATCCTTTTTGCAACTTGTTTAAAATGCTCTTAGCTCGTATCCAAACTTTCTCCTCAGTCATCTTGTCTACCAGAGGGTCGAGCCTCATGGCTTTTGTATACATGCCGTGATTCTGCAAAAAACGGTAAATTTCTTCAGGGTCCTCATTTGAAAATAAATGTTTTAAACGGTCACAGATCGCGACCGGATTCATACGATCTTCCCTTAACCAGTTATCCGTTTCTATAATGCCCAATCTAAGATGCACCCCCATTTGCTCTATGCCACATATAATATGTTAGATACTAACTGTTGCCCCTACTCTACTTTTTGACTTTATGTAAATTACTGTTGCTTATTCATACTTTTTTAGCAGGGGATACGAAATATTTGAAAAAAACCCTCCTGAATATTCAGGAGGGGACTACGTTACGCTTGAAATTTTTTAAAAACAATCGTCGCATTATGTCCGCCAAAACCAAGAGAATTGCTCATTACTGCATTTACTTCTGCTTGTCTGGAACCTTCAGCAACATAATCAAGATCACAATCTGGATCAGGATTAACAAGATTGATTGTTGGAGGGATTACACTATCACGGATTGCTTGGATGGAGAAGATTGCTTCAATTCCTCCAGCTGCCCCTAATAGGTGTCCTGTCATCGATTTGGTCGAGCTCATGGCCAGTTTATAAGCATGTTCGCCAAACACTTCTTTAACTGCCATTGTTTCATACTGGTCATTGTAAGCGGTGCTTGTACCGTGAGCATTAATATATTGAATATCTTCTGGTGTCATCCCTGCATCATTGAGTGCCTGTTTCATGGCGCGGGCTCCACCTTCGCCGCCTGGTGCTGGTGCAGTAATATGATAAGCATCGCCAGTTGAACCGTATCCAATAATTTCTGCATAAATTTTCGCACCGCGTTTTTGAGCATATTCAAGTTCTTCTAGGACAATGACTCCAGCACCTTCACCAATAACGAATCCATCTCGATCTTTGTCAAAAGGTCGGCTGGCTGAGTTTTGGTCTGGATTTGTTGACAGCGCCGTATTGGCACAGAATCCAGCAACAGCCATTTTCGTAATAGGAGCTTCAGCACCGCCAGTTACCATGGCGTCTGCATCACCTCGCTGGATGGCTTTAAACGCATCACCAATTGAATTCGTTCCCGTTGCACATGCGGTGACCGTACAAGAGTTAATCCCCTTAGCGCCTAACATAATTGAAACCTGACCTGCTGCCATATCCGGAATCATCATTGGTACAAAGAATGGACTCACTCGCTTATAGCCGCGCTTTAAGAAGATTTCATGTTGTGTTTCCAGCGTCTCAAGTCCGCCGATACCAGAACCAATCCATACTCCAATGCGCTCAGCATTTCCATCATTAATTTCTAGATTAGCATCTTTGACAGCCATTGCTGCCGCTGCAATTGCATAATGAGTGAAACGGTCCATCTTCCGTGCTTCTTTACGGTCTGTATATTGTTCAATATTAAAGTCTTTTACTTCTGCGGCGACCTTCACTGGAAATTCTTCTGCATTTAATCTTGTTAATGGCCCAATGCCTGATTTACCGGCAATTATATTTTCCCACGTTGTTTCTGCATCATTTCCAAGCGGGGTCACTGCCCCGATTCCTGTGACTACTACTCTGCGTTTATTCATTCATTTTCGCCCCTTTACTAGTAACGTTATCTTTTCATCCCATTGTGTGTTTCCTTTATTTTCCCCAGCGGAGAGCAATGGCGCCCCAAGTTAATCCTCCGCCAAACCCTACCAATACAAGTACGTCATCATCTTTGATTTTACCAGCTTCGAGTGCATCCACCATAGCGATTGGAATGGATGCGGATGAAGTATTTCCATATTTATGAACCGTTTTCGCCATTTTTTCAACGGGGAGCTTCAGACGTTCTCTTGACGCTTCCATAATGCGGATATTTGCCTGATGAGGAACTAGAAAATCAATATCGTCCAGTGTCAGACCTGCTTTTTCTATCACATTTAATGAAGATTCCCCCATCTGACGAACCGCAAATTTAAACACTTCGCGGCCATTCATCACAATATGATCTTCATTTTGATACAAATGCGGGGCTCCCGATCCATCAGCACCTAATTCAAACGAAAGAATTCCGCGTCCTTCAGATACAGGACCAATAACTGCTGCACCAGCGCCATCTCCAAAAAGGACAGCTGTATTACGGTCATTCCAATTTGTTACGCTAGAGAGCTTTTCAACACCAACAATTAAAACATGACGATAGGCTCCAGTAGCAATGAACTGCGAAGCCGTAATCATTGCATACATAAATCCTGCACATGCCGCACTCACATCCATAGCTGCTGCCTTTTTTGCGCCAAGCTTTTCTTGAAGCATACATGCGACAGTGGGAAATGGCTGATCAGGTGTGACTGTGGCCACTAATATTAAATCAATATCTTCAGCGTTCACTTCTGCATCCTTTAATGCCGCTTTTGCTGCCTCAAAAGCCATATCCGACGAATGACAATCATCACCAGCTATTCGGCGTTCTTCTATACCAGTCATGGTACGGATCCATTCATCAGAAGTATCCATCATTTTTTCCAAATCAAAATTAGTTAAAACCTTTTCTGGCAAATAGCGGCCCATTCCAAGTATCCCAGCATTCATAGTACCAGCCCCTTATTTATAAATAAAATATTATCATCAATTAATATTACCTGGTACTAATTTTATACAAAACTAGACCATGTTGCAAGAACTTGTTTAGGATCGATATTCTTTTCAGTGTATCCGGACATGAGCCTGCGCCTTTCCAAAAAGGCAGACATATAGTAGTAACAAAACGTTCGATAAGGAGAGTAACGCTATGGAAAACGAAGAAACACAGAAACCATCGGTTCGAAAAGACCCCTTCTCTCGGATGATGTTCTCCTCAAGAGAAACTCCACAAAAGGAACCCATTGAACCTCCCGCTCCTGAATCAACGATTGATTATATGCAGTTAATGGAGAGCGTTGACACATTAATGACTGTTTACGATGATTTGAAGCCGTCGTTGAAAAAGTTAAGTCCGGTTCTTATTACCTTATTAACGAAATTTAGCAGCGAAAAAAAATAGGCAGTCCTTTAAGACTGCCTATTCCTTATTTCGTTGCATCTTTTATTCCCAGTTCATATGCTTCTTGCATAATTTTTTTAAATAAATCCATAAACGGCTCAGCTAAATCCATTGTGAAATCAATACCTGAAGCGTCTAATTTTGCTTTTGCCTCTGGGAAGTACTTCATAGCAATCCCCATAAATTCTAATGTTTTATCTTCGGACATTCTATCCATCCTCCTTCCACGCTATCCTTTTTCATTTACCCATTTTTTATTCTACACTACCTGCAATAAAATTTCTTCTATCTCAGTTACTCCCTTATACTCAACCGCTTCATTTTTTCAAAATGTTCGATTTGTAAAGCAATTCCTTGTTTGGGCGTAACAGAGTTAATCACTTTATGATAAACAGCTTTTTCATTATATACCCTATTCTCTGTAGGTGTAAGCGTTTTGATGTTTAATTCTTCCGCACAAGCTGCCCACTGATTTTCACTCGTACTTTCTAAAATAATCGTCTGATGCTCTTGTTTTTGAATCTCAGCCAGTGCAGTAAGAACATCATCAATGAAGATGGCATCTTGGCGATAGTCATTCTTGAACGTTCGTATATCGTTTGTATCAACATCACTAATTGCTGCTGCAAAAGCCATTGTTACAGGCTGCCATGGCCCATATACCGTCGGCAGATAAATGATTTTTTCCGATTTAATCCTTTTCCATTCTATAAAGGTTTCTTCACTCTCTTGTACCATTGGACATAAGACGAGGACATT
>NZ_JAZVJO010000252.1:0-2682 GCF_059453735.1 Peribacillus sp.
CTTTTCTCATGCTGCCAACACCTCTCTCATAAGCTAGTAATCTCATTCTAGCATAGATCAAAGGACCTATCTTGTGTAAATGAATGGGAATTAGCGTTATAAGAATATGACGCTTACTTTAAAGCGTTCTTCAGATCTTCAATCAAATCTTCACTGTCTTCGATTCCAACTGAGATACGAATCAAGCCGTCTGTGATCCCAAGTTCAGCACGGCGCTCTGCTGGAATTGATGCATGCGTCATCAACGCTGGAATAGAGATTAAGCTTTCTACTGCTCCAAGACTTTCTGCAAGCGTGAAGTATTGTACTTTGCTTAAAACGTCGGCTGCTTTTTCAGCACTTCCTACGTCAAAGGAAACCATTCCTCCAAAACCGCGTGCTTGTTTTTTCGCAATCTCATGATTGGCATGACTCTCGATACCTGGATAAAAGACATTTGTCACATTTTCATGTTCCTGAAGGAAATCAACGATGGCATGTGTATTTTTTTCTGTTTCTTCCATACGAAGTCCAAGTGTTTTAATTCCACGCATCAGCAACCATGAATCCTGAGGTCCAAGGACGCCTCCTGTGGAGTTTTGTACAAAGTGAAGATCTTCACCCAGTTTTTCGTCATTTACCACGACAAGACCTGCTACAACGTCACTGTGACCCCCGATATACTTCGTAGCACTATGAACAACGATATCGGCACCAAGCGTGATTGGATTCTGCCAGTAGGGTGTACTGAATGTATTATCGACCACTGTTAAAAGACCGTGTGCCTTCGCAATTTTTGCCGCACCTTCGATATCTGTAATTTTCAGCAGCGGATTAGTCGGTGTTTCGATAAATAACGCTTTTGTATTGTCTTTAATTTCTTTTTCGATATTAGCTAGATTGCTTGTGTCCACAAACGTTACTTGAATATCAAAACGATTCATCACTTTTGTAATCAAACGGAACGAACCACCGTATACATCATCTGTCATCAGAACGTGATCGCCCGACTTGAAGAGCATCAATACCGCTGTCATAGCAGCCATCCCAGATGCGAAGGCAAAGCCTCGTTCACCAGATTCAAGCTCCTTAATCAGTTCTTCTAAGGCATGACGTGTTGGATTGCCTGTACGTGAGTATTCATACCCAGTGTGATTACCTGGACCATATTGTTTATACGTGCTTACTTGAAAAATCGGGACAGAAACCGCACCGGTTTTTTCATCACCAAAAATACCACCATGAATCAGTTGTGTTTTCTTTTTCATTTTAAATTCCCCCTTGATAAATCTTTTTACTCATATAACGTTCGCTTGAATCTGGAAAAATAACCACGATATTCGTTCCAGCTTTCGCTTTTTCAGCTTCTTTCAGGGCTGCAGAAAAAGCGGCGCCCGATGAACTGCCGACAAGCAACCCTTCTTTTCTAGCAAGCTCTCCAACTAGATTGAATGCATCTTCATCAGAAACCGTGTATATTTCATTAAAATAGCTTACATCCATATACTCCGGTAAAAACTCCATCCCAATCCCTTCAGTCTTATGTGGACCTGACTCACCGCCATTTAAGATGGATCCAACTGGCTCTACAATCACGGTTTTAATTTGAGGATTTTGTTCTTTCAGAAAACGTGATGTACCCATGAACGTTCCGCCAGTTCCCGCGCCAGCAATAAATACATCCACTTCCCCATCGAGTTGTTCCCAGATTTCCGGGCCAAGCGTTTTGTAATAAGCGGCTGGATTAGCGGGATTAGCAAATTGCTGAGGACAATACGAACCGGGAATTTCCTGCAATAATTCTTGTGCCTTAGCAATGGCTCCCTTCATCCCCTCTTCAGTGGGGGTATGAATAACCTTTGCTCCCAGCGCTTTCATTAATTCCTGCTTTTCAGCAGAGAATTTCTCCGGCACACAAAACATCACGGTAATCCCTGAATGGATAGCCGCTAGTGCCAGCCCAATCCCAGTATTCCCAGCGGTTGGTTCAATAATCGTACCACCTTCAGCAATGTCTCCGTTTTCAATTGCAGCATGCAACAGCTCTCTACCAAGCCGATCCTTCACACTGCCGCCGGGATTGTAGTACTCAAGCTTAGCAAAAATCCGTACACCCTCAGGAAGTGAAAACTGAGTTATCTCTATGACTGGCGTTTCACCAATCATTTCATGGACATTACGATAAACTTTCATCCTATTATTCTTCCCTTCAATGAGCTAAAAAACAAACGATGCAAGAGAATAGTCTCTTGCATGTTGTGGTTTCCTTATCCTATATTAATGCGTTCGAGCATTTTTATGATCAGCTCTGCCGAATTACGACCAGCCGTTTCTAAAAATTCATCAAATGAAATATTCGATTCTTTACCAGCAATATCTGATAAAGAACGAATAACCACACAAGGAATAGAAAATTGGTAGGCGACCTGTGCAATGGCTGCTGCTTCCATTTCAACAGCATATAAATCGGTGAATTTCCCACGGACAAAGTCGACACGTACTGGGTCGTTCATAAATGAATCACCTGTCACAATCAGGCCCTTACCCACTTGAACCTCAGTAATTTCCTTTGCCGCTTCTTCAGCAATGCTGAACAATTTCGAATCAGAAACGAAAGCTGCCGGTAATTGCGGCACCTGCCCATATTCATAACCGAAAATAGTCACATCCACATCATGGTGACGGACTTCCGTTGAAATAACC
>NZ_JAZVJO010000253.1:0-12757 GCF_059453735.1 Peribacillus sp.
TGTTACATTACTTATATAGAGGAATTTTATACCGTTTACCTATTTGCATGGATTCAGGGTTAATCCCATTTAATTTCTTGAAATCGGCTACTACTTGTTCAATTGAAACAGGTATCCCTCCTTGCTTGTTTTCAACAATAGAAAGCAAGGTATCACCAGGTGCAATTGTGGTTTCAGTAAAAGGAAGGGTAACTGTGGCTGCTGGGACAGAGTCTGTAGTATTCGAGGGTGCGGCGGGAATAGCTGTTGGCAGGGTACCGACTGATACATCGTAATAAATAATAAATAGAATAAAACAGATGGTGAAAAATAACAGCATACGTTTCATTTCCAGCCCTCCTAAGACTTGTCCTTTATTCATTATACGAAGGAAAAATGAAAATATGCTTGTTTTTCGGCAGTAAAAAAACAGACCTCAATTACTGGGGTCTGTTTTCATCTAGCTGAGTATTTCTTTTTCAGGCGGTACTTCTTTGATAGCCATATACATCATGAGGAACGTTACGAACCAGCTGATGAAGCTTCCAAAGGGAACGGTTGCTTGAAAAGCAGCCATAATGGTAAAGAAAATCGTTGGCAAGGTAATACTGTATGCGCAGATTCTCCAGAGGTGGCGATATCCTAGAGAGCGCTGTAGTGAATTTTTGAATAATAAGCCAAACACAGCGAACAATGTAACCTTAATAAATAAGATGGCACTGCTGAATAAATAAATCATTAAAATGATCAGTGGAATGGCGATGACGAGCGAAGCATCTACTGAGTCGACCAGACCTTCAAAATCTTGTTTATTTACAGCAAGTCCTTCCATTACTGAATACGGACTAACTTGAGATTGTCCATCAGCCACGAAGACGAGTTCATTAGAGAGCAAGGCAAACCCATTTTGTGTCCGAAGTTCTACATCAGTACTGGTCATCTCACCAGTTCCATCGAGGAAAATGGTGAAGTCATCTTTCTGTTGAATATAAGGCTCGTTACTGTCGACAGTCAATGTCCCATTTTTTATTTCGAAATCAGGCATATCTGATGCAAGCATGTCTTCTGCTGCCTGAACTCCGGTTGTGACCATAGTACTGAAATAGATGGCCGATGGGATAATCGAAATGAGTGAAAGAAGAAAAACGAATAAAATCGTTTTGCCTATTCCTTGATGACGAGTTGCGGCAATATCTTTAGGTGAATATAGACTAACAATTAGTTGCTTAAAAACGTTCATTTTTCCACAGCATCCTTTTTTTGTTTGAAATACTTCTTCATTTTATATATCCTCATACAGGAAAACAAGAATTTACTTCATTTAAATGTAAAGGCAGTGTAAATTTTTGCTGAAAAGCTTTCATAAAATTTCAGAGGTATCCATAATGAATAAGAGATACATATAAGGTTGTCATGAATCAGGAGGTCGAAATTGTGAATTTTCCATACCAAGTCATCATCTTTCATTTAATTGGTGGTCTTGGCATCTTTGTATTCGGAATTAAATTCATGGGTGAAGGTCTTAAAAATATGGCCGGTGATCGGCTGAGAACGATTTTGGATCGCTATACATCTACACCGCTGCGCGGGATTCTTTCTGGGATGGCGGTCACGATATTGATCCAGAGCAGCTCAGGAACGGCGGTGCTTACCGTAGGTCTGGTGAGTGCGGGGGTTTTATCTTTAAAAAAGGCTATTGCAATCATTATGGGTGCCAATATTGGGACGACAGTCACCGCTTTTATCATTGGCTTTCAGCTTTCAGAATATGCGCTGCCTATTATGGCACTGGGTAGTCTGCTTCTGTTTTTCTTTAAAAACAAAATGATCACACATGCTGGCCAAACCATATTTGGCTTCGGGAGTTTGTTTCTTGGTCTCGAGATTATGGGAGCGGGACTTGAGCCGCTTCGTTTAGTTGATGAATTTCGAGAATTAATGCTAGGTATTAGCTCAAGTCCTTTCCTAGGCTTCATTGCCGGCACATTGTTCACATCTGTGGTTCAAAGTTCTAGTGCCTCTGTCGGCGTTTTGCAGGAGCTTCATGCCCAAGGATTAATTACGCTGAAAGCATCGCTGCCGATTTTACTTGGAGATAATGTTGGAACAACGATCACAGCGTTGCTTGCTTCTATTGGTGCTTCGTTAGCAGCTAAACGGACAGCTTGGGCACATGTTCTATTTAACGCAGCAGGAGCGTTTCTGTTTTTATTGTTTTTGCAGCCATTTTCACTGCTTGTCACTGTTATGAAAGAAACGTTTGATTTAAATCCGCATATGTCGTTGGCGTTTGCTCATGGTTCTTTCAACATTTTAAGTACGCTCATTCAGCTCCCGCTCATTGCTGTTTTGGTGAAAATCGTTACGTTTTTAGTTCGGGACAATCGTGAGGGTACCGAGTACCGTACGTCTCACCTAGACCCTGTATTTATTGAACAATCAGCTGCAATTGCTCTCGGGCAGGCAAAGGAAGAATTGTTACGGATGGGTTATCTTTCAGCGAAAGGTCTTCTAGAAGCACAGGATTACTTGTTCAGCCGAGAGAAAATACATGCAGATGCGGCAAGGGGAATGGAAGAGGCTATCAACCAATTTGATCGTGATATAGAAAAATACTTGGTTAGGCTTTCTGCCACATCGTTATCGCATACAGAATCAGCAAAGAATTCAATGATGATGAATACGGCTAGGGATATTGAGCGGGTAGGCGATCATATTGAAAATCTTATCGAACTAGTGGATTATTTGGTTTCACATAAAGTTACCCTTTCCGATTCGGCTATGACTGATTTAAAAGAAATTTTTTCTTTGACTATTTTTTCATTAGAGCAATCGATTCAAGCGTTGGATCATTATGATTGTGATCAGGCGAGACGTGTAATCAAAAACGAAGAAACGATAGACAGGATGGAACGCACATTACGAAAGGAACATATTTTGCGGATTAATGAGGGGCTTTGCAGTGCTCCAGCAGGAATTATTTTTATTGATATCCTCACGAATCTGGAACGAATAGGTGATCATGCCGTTAATATCGCTGAAGCGACGCTCAATATCCGAAAATAGGGGCGGGTTTTATTTTTTAAAAAATGGGAAGAGTAGAACGGAGGGTGAAATTATGGACATCATTTACTGGATATTAATCACAGTCATGTTTTTGGTTGGTTTTGTCGGGTTAGTTTTTCCAATTATCCCGAGTGTGTTATTTATTATTGGCGGCATTATCCTTTATGGACTGCTGTTTACATTTGAACCATTTAACTGGGGATTCTGGCTGATACAAATTTTATTCGTCATTCTTTTATTTGCAGCTGACTATGTTGCGAATTTGTTGGGTGTTAAAAAGTATGGCGGCACAAAAGCTGGCATCTGGGGAAGTACAATTGGCCTTTTGGCCGGCCCTTTTATTATTCCGTTTATTGGTATTATAATCGGTCCATTTGTTGGAGCTGTACTCGCTGAAATGATTGTTCATCGGACAAATCTTGTAACTGCTGGAAAAATTGGTCTAGGATCAGTTGTTGGCTTCATAAGCGGCACAATCACCAAGGGACTTATTCAGCTGTTTATGATTGCTTACTTTCTTTTTGTCGTACTTTGATAATAAAAAAAATCCCAGCTAAGAGCATAACGTTTGTAACAGTATGAAAACTCTGCTAATCTAAAGTTACTAGCTTATATTTGCTTAGGGATTTCCTGACGAGTATAGAGCCTGTAATCATTCAATTACATAAAGGGAGGAATATTTTAATATGGCATTCGAACTTCCACAATTACCGTACGCATATGATGCGTTAGAACCACACATCGACAAGGAAACAATGAACATCCATCATACGAAGCACCATAACACGTATGTAACAAACTTAAACGCAGCACTTGAGGGCAATGAAGAACTTCTTAGCAAAAGCGTAGAAGAAATTGTTGCTAATCTTGATGCAGTTCCGGAAGAAAAACGTACAGCAGTACGTAACAATGGCGGCGGACACGCTAACCATTCATTATTCTGGACAATTATTTCTCCAAACGGAGGCGGACAGCCTACAGGAGAATTAGCTGAAGCAATCACAAGTAAATTCGGAAGCTATGACAGCTTCAAAGAAGAATTTGCTAAAGCTGCAACAACTCGTTTTGGATCTGGCTGGGCATGGCTTGCTGTCAACAATGGCGAAATTGAAATCACAAGCACACCAAACCAAGATTCACCACTTTCTGAAGGCAAAACACCAATTATCGGTCTTGATGTTTGGGAGCATGCTTATTACCTAAACTACCAAAACCGTCGTCCAGAATACATCAACGCATTCTGGAATGTTGTAAACTGGGACGAAGCAGAAAAACGCTACAACGCTGCAAAATAAGTCACATTTTAAAAGCCAAGAATTCCCTTGTGGAGTTCTTGGCTTTTTTGTCGTCATCTATTTGTAAATAGTTGGAAAAAACTATGGTTTTACATAATCATTCATGTTTCTTCAAACACTAAACGGGAGTTTGAGGGGGAGTTAAAGCATGAGTTTTGTGAAAAAGTGGACCGGCGGTATCGAGATTAAAAGAGATTTGCATCTTTTGCTCCTTATTGGCGGTCTCTACAGTCTTAGTATTGCGTTGTCGAATACCTTTGTAAATGTGTTTTTGTGGAAGCAATCAGGTGAGTTTATTGATATTGGACTCTATAATCTTACGATCGTCCTCTTTCAGCCGCTTACATTTATTTTAGCTGGAAGGTTAGCTAAGAAGGTAGATCGAGTAATCGTCCTGCGGCTGGGTGTGATTTTTTTAGCCCTCTATTATCTGACCGTTTTATTTGTCGGAGAAAATGCAACTCGGTTTATCATTCTGCTAGGCGCCTTACTTGGTATTGGATATGGTTTTTACTGGCTTGCCTTTAACGTACTAACATTTGAAATTACAGAGCCGGAAACAAGAGATTTTTTTAATGGGTTTCTTGGGCTGCTAGGTTCTTTTGGAGGAATTATTGGGCCTGTGACTGCAGGATATATTATATCTAAGATGAATGCTTTTAGCGGCTATCATGTAGTATTCGGCATCTCCTTAGGGTTATTTGCTGTTGCAGTCGTACTCAGCTTTTTCTTGGTGAGACGACCGGCTAATGGAAAGTATTTATTCTTACGGATTCTTTCAGAACGTAAAAATAATGAAAATTGGCGCCTGATCACCCTTGCTCACTTTTTTCAAGGTGTGCGGGAAGGAACCTTTATGTTTGTGATTTCCATCTTTGTGTTCATTAAGACAGGCAGCGAACTGGCTCTTGGTAATTTCAGTATGCTGAATTCAGTTATTGCCTTTATTGCTTATTTTGTTGCATCGCGTTATATTAAGCCCCATATGCGAAAAAAAGCAATTCTCGTAGGAGGGCTTTTGCTTTATGCCGGAGTATTCCTCGTTGCATTTGATGTTAGTTATACAAAGATGCTCATGTATGCAGCGGTCATTGCGATTGCTTATCCGATTCTTTTAGTTCCATATACGTCTCTAACCTACGATATCATTGGGACAGCCTGGAATGCCGCAGAAATGAGAATTGAGTATATCGTGGTACGTGAAATGTATATTCAAATGGGAAGAGTTGTTTCGCTGCTAGGCTTTATCGCCGTTGTTTATTTCTTTGAACCTGCGATAAGCTTGCCGTACTTTCTTCTAATTGTTGGAGCCGGACATACACTTATTTATTTGTTTGTCCGAAAGATCAAACCGATCGGTCATCGAGCAGAAGGTTAGTTATTTCAGGAAAACATTTCTAATTAATTGCTTGCAGCATAGAAATCAAGTATTTCTAGTGCTGGCAGGCTTTTTTTGCTGAGTTTAAGAACACAAAGGTAGAAAAGAATATTTTTTTTATATAGAATAAGAATTAGTATTTGGATTAGAGATGAAAAAGGAAGTGTGCACTCAGGTGAAGAAAAATAAGAAGAAAAAGACGCATGTTCCTTTTAGGCTCAATATGCTTTTCTTTATGGTTTTTGTATTATTTTCAGCACTTATTTTACGACTAGGTGTTGTCCAAATTGTATATGGTGATGATTATCGGCGTGAAATTGAACGGACAGAGGAAATTACGGTTAATAACCCTGTACCAAGGGGGAAAATGCTGGATCGTAATTTAAAGGTCATGGTCGATAATGAACCGCTTAATGCAATCACGTATACAAGGAAGCAAGGAACAAAGACGAGTGAAATGCTGGAAACAGCTGAAAAACTAGCGGTCTTAATTGAAAAAGAGACCGATAAAGTAACAGAACGAGATAAAAAAGACTTTTGGATTCTTAAAAATCCGGAGCTGGCAGAGAAAAAAATAACGAAAAAAGAGCGAACAAAGGTTTCAGAAAATGAAATGACAGAAGCTGATTTGTATAAAATTCAATTATCAAGAATTACGGAGAAGGAACTGAAGTCATTGGATTCTGAGCTTGAAGTTCTTGCCATTTACCGTGAATTCAGCAGCGGTTACGCTTTAACTCCTCAAATTGTTAAAAATGACGGGGTATCTACGGAAGAATATGCAACAGTCAGTGAACATTTAGATTCATTGCCAGGTGTCGGAATTACGACAGACTGGAAGAGGGCATACACATTTGATAAGACATTAAAATCTGTACTTGGAAAAGTATCTTCTTCTGAAGAAGGCCTGCCGAGTGAAAGTCTTGAGTATTATTTGGCCCGCGATTACAGCCGGAATGACCGAGTAGGAAAGAGTTATCTTGAGGCAGAATATGAAGATGTCTTACAAGGACAGAAGGCTAAAGTGAAAAATGTGACGGATAAGGCTGGAAATGTCATTGAATCAACTACTATTACTGAAGGATCACGCGGGAAAGATATGGTTCTCACCATTGATATGGACCTTCAGCTGGCCACTGAACAAATTATCGAAAAGCAATTGAAAGAAAAGAAAAAGCTTGGGAATACACATTTTCTTGATCGTGCCTTCGTCGTGATGATGGATCCCTCTACGGGAGAAGTCTTAACGATGGCTGGGAAGCAATACGGAAAGAATGCGGAAACTGGAAAAAGTGAAATCCAAGATTTTGCGCTTGGAAATATCACTACGTCCTACGCGATGGGTTCAACCGTTAAAGGTGCTACCGTCTTAACTGGTTACCAAAGTGGTGCGATACAGCCAAATAGCTATTGGTATGATACGAAAATTCGTATTAAAGATACACCAGCTAAGGGTTCCTATAAAGATTTTGGGAATATTAATGATTTAAACGCATTGAAGGTTTCATCAAACGTATACATGTTCCGGACGGCAATCAAAATTGCTGGAGGAAATTATGTCCCAAATGAACCACTTAATATCAACACATCAGCTTTTTCAACGATTCGAACATCGTTTAATCAATTTGGACTGGGGGTTCGTACAGGTATCGATCTTCCAAATGAAATGGTTGGTTTCAAAGGAACAGAAACAAACCCAGGTAAACTAATGGACCTTGCCATCGGTCAGTATGATACCTATACCCCGATGCAGCTGGCCCAATATGTATCGACCATCGCTAATGGCGGCAATCGAATGAAGCCGCATCTAGTCAAGGAAATTCGTAAGCCTGTCGATGATAATGATCAATTAGGTCCGATTGTTGAAGAAGTGTCGCCAGTTGTCCTAAATAAATTAGAGATGAAGGATGAATGGGTTCAACGAGTTCAAAAAGGATTCACTATGGTTGCACAAGAACAGGGTGGATCTGCTTATATGTACCTCGGAAATAAAAAGTATACGTCATCAGCTAAAACTGGTACGGCACAAGCTTTTTATGATGGACCAAACCGTAACAAATATGATGAACCACAAGATACAATGAATTTAACACTGGTTGGTTATGCACCTGCGGAAAAACCTGAAATCGCCTATGCGGTTGTAGTGCCATGGGCTTACCAAGGTCACACCGGTCATTCCATGAATAAAGAGATTGGCGCAGCTATCCTTGACAAATACTTCGAACTAAAAAAAGAACGCACTAAGGGAAAAACTACTGAACAATCAGTCGATACCAATGTCGATCATAGTGAAGAGGAATAGATAGAATAGTGAAAAGCTGTCGAGTTTAATCTCGACAGCTTTTTTTAAATTGCCGTTTACAAACCACTAACACTAATTTACTGAACATTTACAATCAATTAAAACCTCCTTTACAGGAGAACGGTATTCTTGGGTTGTAGGACAAAACAACTAATCTTTCAGGGGGAAAAAAGAATGAGACGGTTTAAGTTCTGGGCTTTAACAGCAATGATGAGTGGTGTAGTTGCTGTATCGGCAGCTTGTGGTTCGAACGAAGGCGATACAAACGCATCATCATCCAATCAATTAAACGGTGAGGTTGCGATCGATGGATCTTCTACTGTTTTCCCCATCATGGAGGCTGTTTCTGAAGAATATATGGGCGTCCAGCCAAACGTAAGAGTGAGTCTAGGGGCGTCTGGAACTGGCGGCGGATTTAAGAAATTTATCGCCGGTGATACGGATTTATCAAATGCATCACGCCCAATAAAAGATGAAGAAAAAGCAGAGCTACAGAAAAAGGGTATTGAATATACAGAATTAAAAATTGCGTACGATGGTATTTCAATTGTCGTCAATAAAGAGAATGATTTTCTCGATCACCTGACAGTTGATGAATTGAAGCAGCTTTGGAAGGATGACAACGGAAAAGTTAAAAAATGGTCCGACATCCGCGCTGAATGGCCAAAAGAAGAGATTAAGTTCTATTCTCCAGGTACAGATTCAGGAACATACGATTACTTCAATGAAGTGATTCTAGAAGAAGAGCCTATTGTAGCGAATGCAACCCTTTCAGAGGACGATAATATCCTTGTGCAAGGCGTCGAAGGTGATAAGAATGCAATCGGGTTCTTTGGATTTGCCTACTATGCGGAAAATAAGGATAAATTAAAAATTGTTAAAGTCGATAATGGAAAGGGTGCTCTAGAACCGACTCATGAAACGATTAAAACCGGTGAATATGCACCGCTTTCCCGCCCAGTCTTCACCTATGTAGCGAATAAAGCCATTGCGGATAAAGAACAAGTAGCTGACTATGTGAATTTCACCATCGAGCATGCAGGTGAACTTTCAGAGGAAGTTGGGTATGTAAGTCTTCCTGAGGAAGAGTACCAAGCAGATTTAGACAAACTTAAGGAACTCGAGAAATAATAAACGGCAGGGCTTGTAGCTGCCCTGATTTAACTTGGATGAAAGTTTTGCGAAAGCATAAGCCGTTTCATACTTATGCTTTCGTGGCAGGAAGGGGTTTGTCGGTATGGCTGTGAAACATGGTAGTGAACAATCAATACAGAAAATGATTTTTGAAAAAAAACAACAAAAAAATAAGCGGTGGAATGTCGAAAAAGTCATCCCGTTTTTATTATTGATAACCGCAGGAATCTCTGTATTAACAACCATTGGGATTGTCCTTACATTAATAGTTGAAACAGTTACTTTTTTTGAAAGAGTATCTATTATAGAATTTTTTACAGCAGATAAATGGTATCCATTTTCAGCTACCGCAGCATCATACGGAATTATGCCGCTTATCGTTGGAACCTTAAAGATTGCGTTCATTGCGGCCTTAGTGGCTGTTCCAATTGGACTCGCATCAGCCATTTATTTGAGTGAATACGCTTCGGAGAAGGCAAGAAGAATCATTAAACCGTTGTTAGAAATCCTTGCCGGCGTGCCGACCATAGTCTATGGTTTCTTCGCTTTAACCTTTGTAACACCTCTGCTCCGCGATTTATTCCCGGAACTTGAGATCTTTAATGCACTCAGTCCAGGAATCGTTGTAGGAATCATGATTATCCCAATGATTGCTTCTTTATCAGAAGATGCAATGTCCTCAGTACCTCGTTCGATTCGTGAAGGAGCGTATGCGATGGGGGCTACGAAGTTTGAGACAGCCATGAAAATAATCCTTCCGGCTGCTTTATCAGGAATCATTGCCTCAGTAGTTCTTGCTTTATCTAGAGCCATAGGTGAAACGATGATTGTCTCAGTGGCTGGGGGATCAACACCTTCTATGAATATGGATGTTACCTCATCCATTCAGACAATGACTTCTTATATCGTCCAGGTTAGTACGGGAGATGCAGGGTTCGGAACGACCATTTACTATAGCATCTACGCAGTCGGTATGACATTGTTTGTTTTCACTCTTCTCATGAATATTCTAGCTCAATTTATATCCCGTAAGTTCAGGGAGGAATACTAATGGAACGATTAATAAATAAAGAGAATGTTAGCCGTAGAATGACAGGAAGAATCTTGCTGAATCGTATCTTTAAGGTGCTGTTTCTTTTAGCCACAACTTTTGGTCTGTTCGTTCTGGGTGTACTGCTCTATCGAATATTCACGCAAGGAATCGGCTCGTTATCAATGGACTTCTTTACGAACTTTGCTTCAAGAAAACCCGAAGAGGCTGGTATTAAAGCAGCGCTAACCGGTACCATTTGGCTAATGGGGGTTGTCACACCCGTTACGCTGATACTTGGAGTAGGAACCTCGTTATATCTAGAAGAATATGCACCTAAAAATAAAATGACGACGTTTATTCAAATAAATATTTCCAATCTAGCAGGTGTTCCTTCGATTGTGTTTGGGTTATTGGGTTTAACCATTTTCGTCCGAGCATTTGCGATGGGCCAATCGGTGCTTGCAGCTGGACTTACAATGAGTTTGCTCATTCTGCCTGTTATTATCGTAGCTGGTCAGGAGGCCATTCGAGGAGTGCCTAAAGATCTTCGTGCCGCATCATTTGCTATGGGTGCAACAAAGTGGCAGACAATCGTCAGAGTGGTCTTGCCAGCAGCGATTCCCGGTATCATTACTGGAGCGATTTTGGCTCTCTCTCGGGCAATTGGGGAAACAGCGCCGCTCGTTGTAGTGGGCATTCCGATGTTTATCGCCTTCCTGCCAAAAACGATATTTGACACGTTTACAGCCCTGCCTATGCAGATCTATAACTGGACATCGAGACCTCAAGAGGAATTCCAAGCGGTTGCTGCAGCTGGGATCATTGTGTTGATGGTATTGCTTATCTCCATGAATTCAGTTGCCGTTTTAATACGAAATAAGTTCCAAAAACGCTACTAGGATACGAGATATAAAGAGGAGGATTTGTCGATGAATGCTGTACTAACTAAGCAAAAACAACAAGACAGTCATGTTAGAATCAAAAGTCTTACTCAAAAAGAAAAAGTTTATGAAACAAAGGAATTAAATTTATGGTATGGAGAAACTCAAGCACTAAAAAATATTAATCTAGACATCTATCAGAATGAAGTAACAGCGATCATTGGGCCATCTGGCTGCGGGAAATCAACGTACATTAAAACATTGAATCGTATGAGTGAGCTGGTTCCCAGTGTCCGGACTTCCGGCACGATAGCATACCGGGGCCGTAATATTCTTGATAAATCTTATAAGGCAGAAGATTTGCGGACACAGGTTGGAATGGTCTTTCAGAAACCGAATCCGTTTCCTAAGTCAATCTTTGAAAATGTCGCCTATGGGCCAAAGATCCATGGGATTAAAAATAAGAAGCTTTTAAATGAAATTGTCGAAAAAAGCTTGCGGGGTGCAGCTATTTGGGATGAAGTAAAGGACCGTCTGCATGAAAATGCCTATGGACTTTCCGGCGGCCAACAGCAGCGGCTTTGTATCGCCCGCTGCCTTGCCATTGAACCTGATGTAATCTTAATGGATGAGCCGACTTCAGCCCTTGATCCTATTTCCACGCTGAAAGTGGAAGAACTCGTTCAAGAATTGAAAAAGGATTTCAGCATAATTATTGTCACTCACAATATGCAGCAAGCTGCAAGAATTTCTGACAGGACAGCTTTTTTCCTAAATGGAGAAGTCATTGAATTTGATGAGACGAATACCATTTTCTCGAAGCCAAATGATCAACGAACCGAGGATTATATAACAGGACGTTTTGGTTAATTCATTTTAGAAAAGAGGTAGTGTGAATGGTCGTTAGGGAGAAATTTGAATTAGAATTGCAGGAATTAAAAGACATGCTGATTGATCTGTCAGCATGTGCAGCACATTCCATTCGAGGATCATTTGAAGCGCTGGAAAAGCAGGACATGGAGCTGGCTCTTGAAATCATTGAAAGAGACGAACGAGCAGACTTGCTGGAGGAAGAAATTAATGAATTTGCGATTCAGTTAATTACTAGACAACAACCCGTCGCTATTGATTTAAGACGAATTATTGCGGCCATTAAAATCGCTTCTGATATTGAACGAATGGCCGACTTTGGCGTAAATATAGCAAAGGCAGCCATCCGAATCGGTGAAAAACCATTTATTATGCCGCTGACTTTGTATAAGGAAATGCATGATGTCACACTTGAAATGATGGATCTATCTATTCAGGCATTTAAAGAGGACGATGTTGTGCTGGCGAGGAAAATTGTCTTCATGGATGACAAAGTCGACATGCTTTACGGACAATGTATGAAAGAACTTCTAAAGCTATCTCACGAAAATATCCAACAGGTAACCCAGCTATCCTTCATTGCGCGATTCCTTGAACGAACAGCAGATCATACATCCAATATAGGTGAAAACATTTATTATCTTGTTCGGGGAAGATACCTGGACCTCAATGACTGAAAAAAATAGATCAGTCGGCCAATGCAGAAACGAGCAAAATGTCTGTAAAAGCAAATTTTTGGGAGCGAAGGACCTACAGCCTGTTTTATCTTCTAAAATGGGGTGTTGATTTCCATTCCAGGCGTTTCGCTTTCCGCGGGCA
>NZ_JAZVJO010000254.1:0-5681 GCF_059453735.1 Peribacillus sp.
AACTCGTTTTGTATATTATACCTTATTAGGTAGTCATTTTACATACATTATTTATGTTCCTACAACCTGTACTGGGTCAATCCACACCCATTTATGACCGATTTTCACATATTTCCATGAACATTCAGCTGTTACACCTAGTTCTGCTGCTTGAGCAATTGTGTCAGCTGTCATTTGTCTTGTTAAGATATCAAGAACATTAATTAATGTATCTAGCTCACTTTGGTACTGTGCAGTGCGCTCAGAGAAGTATGTTGATTCCTTGCTTAACTTTTCAGCGACATGTGCAATTTCGGAAGAGATTTTGTCTAACTTTTGATTAATCTTAGTCTTTTTACTTTCATCTTCTGCAGCACGAAGTTTTTCTTCATAATTCATTTGTTCTGAGTAAAGAGAACCTAATTTTGCTGTTCCTTTTACTTTACTAATATCATTAATATACGCATTAAGCAGGTTGTCTGCTTCTAAGACTGTCTTATCAATTTCTCCATCAATTAATACATTTGCCTGGTCGATTAAATTTAAAGCTTTTTGGGTATCGCCATTCTCTGCTGCTAATGCGCCCGAACCGAACGAAAACGAGAGAAAAAGAGCGAATAAAATAGCTACACTTTTCTTAAACATTGTTATCCCCCTATAAAATTGTATTTTTTTCCATTGTATACTGTACTTCTGCATATTTCTACATCTTTCTTTTTAATAATGTGAACATATTGTAAAAAAACAAGGTATTTTAGACTAGTTCACACACAAAAAAAAGACGTTAAAGTGAAGAAACACACTATCCAACATCTCTTGTATCGGTTTGAAAGTTAATTTATTTATACCAATTAATATAAAATACACAAAAAGTTCCCATATAATTTGATTGATTTACAGCAATCGACAGTGCCTAAATGGTATAATTAATATATAAAGATCAAGTCTAAATAAAAGGACTGGTGATGGAAATGACCTTTACAAAAATTTTAGTTGCCTTTGATGAATCTGATTTGGCGCTTAAATCATTAGAACAAGCAATTGATTTAGCAAAAGGAAAACCTGAAATTGAAATATATGTCGTACATTCTCTCATGATGCCTGCTAATAATGCCGTTTCCGCCCATTTAATGGCTCAAATTAAAGAATCCATACATGTCTATGGAAAAGAAATCTTAGCGAAAGGTGAGGAGAAGCTGGCTATTCTCCCAAACAAGACAGAAGTATTTTTAAGAGAAGGATCTTCGATTCATACAATCCTTAAGGAAGCCAAAAGACATGATTGTGATTTAATCGTCATGGGCAGCCGTGGTCTTAGCGGTATAAAGGAATTTCTCGGCAGTGTTAGTCACTATGTCGTCCAAAACTCCCCTGTACCTGTATTACTAGTGAAATAATAAAAAATTTGAGCTTGGCAGCCGCCAGGCTCTTTTTAGTGTCAATTCGGACTCATTTACAAAGGGCTGCTGATTCGGTTAAACTATTGGTTAGTGTTTAGAGAAGCGAGGGAACTACAGTGGATATCAAGCATTTACAATATTTTATTGAAGTAGCGAACTATAATAGCTTCACTCGTGCAGCCGATCATTTATTTATTACTCAGCCTACGATTAGTAAGATGATTAAAAATCTCGAAAATGATCTTGGTGTTGAACTCTTTGATCGCTCCGGTAAAAAACTTTCACTTACCGATGCAGGGAGAGTTGTTTATGAACAAGCTTTGTTGATTAATAAAGCATTTAATAACCTTGAAACCGAAATGGATAATCTTCTGGGACTTAAAAAAGGACATATCCGAATTGGTTTACCCCCGATTATTGACTCTACTTTTTTCCCAAAGCTAATTGGCCGCTTTCACCAACGGTATCCTAACATTACCTTCCAGCTTATCGAAGATGGTTCAAAAAAGATTGAAGAATCAGTGGCGGATGATTCCCTCGATATTGGAATTATCATGTTACCGACCAATCCAAATCTCTTCCATTACGTTTCTTTTATAAAGGAAGATTTAAAACTAATTCTACATCCAACACATCCCTACGCCAGCAAACAAAAAGTTCAGTTAGCTGACCTAAAAGATGAAAATTTCATCATGTTTAATAAAGAATATGCTTTGCGTGATTTAATAATCTCTTCATGCAATCGAGCAGGCTTTAATCCTAGAATTATGTCTGAGAGCTCCAGATGGGATTTCATTGAGGAATTAGTTGCTTGTAAAATGGGAGTTGCTCTGCTGCCAGAAAGTATTTGCCGGCAGCTGTCCACTCAAGTTCAAGCAGTAGAAATAACGAACCCCTCTCTAGATTGGAACTTGGGCATTATTTGGCGTAAAGAGCAATATTTATCTTATGCGGCTAAAGAATGGCTCCGCTTTATGATTGAAACCATTTCTCCTGATAGTTGTGAAGTGAATAAGTTATAGACGGCGTACTTCTCACAAGCGCCGTCTTTTAATATTCTAAATTTTCATACATGAAAGCAATTACATAGATAAAAGCTATACAACGTATAAATTTTAACCATTTTACTTACCCTACTGATGAGGGTAAACTAGGTAATGTAAAAGATTTTTGTACTTTACTCAATTGAGTAGTCCTCACCTATGATGTAACAGGAAAGGAACATATCATGAATACAAGAAAAGCAAAAGAAAGCAGAATTGTTAATACAGATCAAGTTTTAACTTGTGATTTAAATAATTATAATACTCTTTTTGGCGGCGTATTAATGCGGAAGCTTGATACGGTTGCTACATTATCAGCACGTAGACATTCAAGAGTTAAAGAATGTGTTACAGCTTCAACAGATTCAATCGATTTCTTATGCCCGATTCACCAAACAGATTCTGTCTGTGTTGAATCATTTGTATCTTATACAGGTACAAGCTCTATGGAAATCTTCTGTAAAGTCATTGCAGAAGATATGATGACTGGTGAACGCCGTATTGCAGCTACAGCATTCTTAACATTTGTAGCTCTTGGGGAAGACAAACGTCCTGTTAAAGTTCCACAAGTTGAGCCAGAAACAGAAGAAGAACAGCTTCTATTCAACACTGGACAAGAACGTGCAGAAGTTCGTAAAGCAAGAAAGAAAAAAAGCAAAGAACTTGCTGCTAAAATTCCATTAACTAAGCCTTGGGATTATTAATCTCAGGTATTGATTAAGCAAGGCACATTTTGTGTCTTGCTTTTTTAAAATAAGGGGGATAAACATGATAACGATTTCTAGTTCTGAGCAATTAATAAAGGCAAAGAAAGCATTAGATTCCTCTAAATTAGCCCATCCGCTTACGTTTGAAAAACTGATTCACATTATTAATCTTACTCGCACACTACAATTTAAATATCATTATATGGGTTCTCTTTTATTGGATGAAGATTCTAGCCAGTATTATCCGTCCTTAGTTCCCGCATCCGTTCTTGATTTATATCAACAAGAAATTCAAAAATTTAAAGATATACCTGATTCTGCAGAGGTACTGAAATTGTTTGCTGCATATCAATCAATTGGATATGCTAAACTTAGTCTCCTTGTCCTCGGCAAGACTCCAGAATCTTTACTTGGGGCTCTAGTGATTAAGTAAACAAAAAAAATCTCAGAAATAGCTGAGATTTTTTTAATTATAGGACTTTACTTAGAAATGATTTAGTTCGTTCATTCTGTGGGTTTTCAAATAATTCCACTGGACTATTTTCCTCGACAATTACCCCTTCATCCATAAAAATGACCCGATCGCCTACTTCTTTAGCAAATCCCATTTCATGTGTTACGACTACCATTGTCATTCCCTCAGCCGCTAGCTGCTTCATAACTTCTAATACTTCGCCAACCATTTCGGGGTCAAGAGCTGATGTTGGTTCATCAAACAGCATGATTTTCGGTTCCATGGCTAATGCCCTTGCAATGGCAACCCTTTGCTTTTGGCCGCCTGACAGGGAATTAGGATAGGCTTCTGCCTTATCAGACAGCCCAACCTTTTTCAGTAGTTCTACCCCTCTTTCACGGGCTTCTTCCTTTGATATTTTCCTTACTTTTAATGGAGCAAGCATTATATTTTGGATCACACTTTTATGAGGAAATAGATTAAAATGTTGAAAAACCATTCCGACTTCAGTACGAATGTCATTAATATTTACACTTTTATCGGTTGTATTTGTACCCTCTATAAAGACCTTACCACCTGTAATCGTTTCTAACTGATTAATACAGCGTAAAAAAGTTGATTTACCTGAACCGGATGGACCAATCACGACGACTACCTCTGATGGAGCAACTGTAACATTTATATCCTTTAAAACCTCATTTTTGCCAAATGTCTTTTTTAAATTTTCTACTTTAATCATTCTGTCTCAAGCCTTCTTTCTAAACGATTTAATAAGAAGCTCATGGATAGGGTTAAGATTAAATAGATAACTGCAGCGGCTAAATAAGGTTCCCAAATTCGATAATATTGACTCGCCATCGCTCTTCCCCAATACATCAGTTCAGGTGCAGCGATCACCGCAGCAAGTGACGAATCCTTAATGAGTACCACAAATTCATTTCCGAGCGGCGGGATCATCCGTTTCGATGCTTGCGGCAATACAACATACCGCATGGTTTGTACGTGTGTCATCCCTAATGACCGTGCACCTTCCATCTGCCCCTTATCAATGGACTGAATTCCAGCTCGGAAAATCTCCGCAATATAAGCCCCAGCATTGAGAGACAAAGCAATAATTGTAGCGATTACACCATTTGTTTCTCCTGTAAAGAAGGGAACCACACCTAAATGAATGAGAAGAAGCTGCACAAATAAAGGTGTTCCCCGAAAGAAAGCAATATAGCATTTAAATGGAAAAGATAGAAGTTTATTTCTCATCATCTTCCCTAAACCAATACCTAATCCTAAAACTGTCCCAATTAAAATACTGATCAATGATAAACCGATTGTTAATAAAGTTCCCTTCCAAAGATAGGGAGCATATTCCATAATGATATCCCAGCGAAAATCCATTGTCTGCCTCCCTTTCAGCCAAAAAATTGCGTAACCAATTGACAGCAGCTACGCAATCAGAATGTTATTGTTGGGATTTTAATGTTTCAATATCTGGCTCTGTGCCAAACCACTCTTTATATATTTTCGCATACGTCCCATTCTCGTAAAGCGTGTTAATCGCTTTATTAAACTCCTCGATCAGCTTACTATCTTTCGGAAATAAAACACCATAATACTCTTTTTCAAACACTGCATCTTCCACTACAGTAAACCCTTCATCCGGATTGTTTTTTGCATATTCTTCTACTACAGCATTATCCGCCACCACAGCATCGGCGCCTCCGCTTTTCAGCTCTAATATGGCTAAATTATTATTCTCAAACTGCTTGATATTTTCATTCTTTTTACCAACAATGGATTCCGTTGCAGCTTGTCCAGTTGTTCCCGTTTGGACGGCAACTTTCTTCCCTTTAAGGTCTTCTGCCGATTTAATAGCACTATCCTTAGGAACTAGAATTTTATTTGTCGAAATAAAGTAAGGTACAGAGAAATCATACGTTTGTTTACGTTCATCATTAATGGTAATAGCTGAAACAGCTGCATCAGCACGCTTACTTTTTATTTCATCGAATAGAGGCTCCCAGGCCACATGCTCTACTTCGGCCTTATAACCGGCTTCCTTTGCAACAGCCGCAATAAAATCAACATCCAAACCGACGAGCTC
>NZ_JAZVJO010000255.1:0-4243 GCF_059453735.1 Peribacillus sp.
GGAAATCAACACTTTTAGAAGATAAAAAAGAAAACTGTAGACAAGACTCGATTTTCATCGAGCTGTCTACAGTCTGAGGCTTTCCCTTTTGAGTTGGGAAAGCCTCTTTTGGTTTTAAATTTAATAGGATAAAATCGCAAATCCATATCCTGCAAGGGTAATCGATGAACCAGTATACGTTTTTTCTGAATAGATATCTTTTATGTCACCCAGAGGTTCAGTAAGTGAGTACGTTTTTTCGGTATCTGTTGAATTCACTAGAACAACAACCGACTTATCCTCTGTGTACTTACGGTAGCCAAAGATTCCGTTCGGACTATCGGGCAGCAGGAATTCGATTTCGCCGTCATTCGCCAGTAGTCGCTCATTTGTCCGGAGGTTTATCAGTTTTTGAATATGCCGTTTCATATCCAGATTTTGATCTTCTTCATTCCAAACCATGCATTCACGGCAGCCTGGATCAGCACCGCCGCTCATGCCAATCTCGTCGCCATAGTAGAGGCATGGTGTGCCCATAAAAGTTAGGAGCATGGTATAGATTAACTTAGTTCGTTGTTCATCGTCCGCACATTCTGTTAATATCCGGGGTGTGTCGTGACTGCCAACAAGATTGAAGGTAACTTCAAAGACATTTTTCGGATAGTTGTGATAGACCTTACTCATATTTTCAATAAATTCCTGGCCAGTAATACTTTGCTTTGCGAGCAGGTTTTTAATATTCGTTGTGAATGGGTAATTCATAACACCGTCAAATTGATCACCGCGCAGCCAAGCCATCGAATCATGCCAAATTTCTCCGAGAATATAGAGATCACTCTTTATGCTACGAACTTCTTGACGAAACTCACGCCAAAACTGATGGTCAATTTCATTTGCTACATCAAGACGCCATCCATCAATATTAAATTCCTCAATCCAATACTTACCGACCGTAAGCAGGTAATCCTTTACATCTGGGTTAGCTGTATTTAATTTAGGCATGCTTTCTACAAAACCAAATGCATCATAATTAGGACGCTCACCGCCTGTCAGCGGGAAACCGTGGGGCTGGAACCACTCTTTATAAGGGGATTGCTCCCCCTTTTCTAGTACATCTTGAAACGGAGGGAAGTAATAACCGCTATGGTTGAATACAGCGTCGAGCATGACTTTAATCCCGCGGCTGTGGCATTCAGCAATTAATCGCTTCAGCGTTTCCTTATCACCGAATTGGGGATCAATTTCCATATAATCGATGGTATCGTATTTATGATTAGAGTAGGCCTTAAAGATAGGCGTGAAATAAATCCCGTTTATGCCTAGGTCCGCAAGATAATCGAGATGTTGTATGATACCGGCAAAATCACCGCCAAAAAAGTTATTTACAGTTGGTTTTTCACTGCCCCACGGTATTGTTCCTTGAGGATCCAAAGAAGAATCACCGTTCGCAAAGCGTTCAGGGAAGATTTGATACCAGACCGTATTCTTTACCCAATCGGGAGCATCGAATACTTCATTTTCATGCAAGTACGGAATACAGAAATAGAAATCAGTATCTAGTGGAGCTGTTTCATAGAATCCTTTTTCCGTGTAAATCATAGTTTCAGCATCAGATTGAAGTTTAAAACCGTATCGCAGCCTTTTGAAAGCTGGCGAAACATATACCTGCCAATAATCAAAGACATCGTCACTGCCGGAAAACGCCATCGGCATTTCTTCTATTTGCCACTCGTTATTTTCCCATATGTACGGATCACCAAATAAAAGTGTAACCTTTTGAACATCTGCCTTTTTTGTACGAAGTCTGATATGGAGGGTGGTTGTATTGATTGAATAAGCAAAATTATCGCTAGGACGATGATAAACAGCGGATTTTTCCATGTGAACACTCCTTAAGTATCCGTTTTATAGTGAATCTGAATGATATCTACAAAATAGCAGAGAAGTAAATTTTATACAAGATTAATAACCTAGTGAACTGAACGATATCTATAACATAGAGCAGCTTAAATATGTCCGGATTTAGAAGAAACGTAAAAATTAAAATAAAAATATAAAAAAAGGATTGTATAATATAGGGAAAATTGTATAATAAACTCATAGGTTGTGCAATCGCTTTCACATTTTTCGTTTATAAGAACGAACTTAGTTCTTGTAACACTAATGCTGTAATGACAGTAATAGAATAAAAGATGAACGTTTCTAGTATTGTTTTGATAGCGGTTACATATTTACGTTTGTTTTGCCATTTGTGCAAACGATTGTCCGACTGAAAAGCTAGATTCATAAATTACAGGGGGTCACAAAAATGAAAAAACTTTTTACACTCGTCACCATGATGATCATGGTTGTTGGGCTGCTCGCTGCTTGCGGACCAGATCGTGAAGAGCCGGCAAAGTCAGGTAAGACGAATGATAAAGAAAAAGAAACCACGACAGAAGAAGCAAAACCAGAAAAACTGGTTGTTTGGGAAGATGTAGACAAATCAGTAGCGTTGAAACCAGCTATTGAATCTTTCGAAAAGGAATATGGTATCAAAGTTGAATTTAAAGAATTAAATATGGCTGATAAGATGCGTGATCAATTACGTTTGGACGGTCCTTCTGGAAATGGAGCAGACGTTGTTACATTGCCGCATGACCAAATTGGTCAAGTTGTTACTGAGGCATTGATTCAAGAACTTAAAGTTGAAGATTCTGTACTGAATACGTTTACAGAAGCTTCTATAACAGCACAGAAATACGATGGTAAGCTTTATGGCCTGCCAAAAGCTACGGAAACACCAGTTTTCATCTACAATAAAAAGTTAATGCCTGAAGCCCCAGCTACGATGGACGAGCTTTATACAAAAGCAAAAGAGTTAACGAAAGATAAACAATACGGCTTTAATGCAAAATGGGATGACTTCTACTTCGCTCACGGTGTTATCGCCGGCATGGGCGGATATGTATTTAAAGAAACAGACGGTGCTCTTGATCGTGAGGATATCGGCTTAAACAATGAGGGAGCTGTTGAAGGAGCTGCCTATATTCAAAAATGGTATAGTGAAGGCCTTTTCTCTAAAGGAATTATTGGAGACAGCGGCGGAGCAACAATGGATGGTTTATTTAATGAAGGAAAACTTGCCTCTGTTATGAATGGACCATGGGCATTCCAAAGTATGAAGGATGCAGGAATTGATTTTGGAGTTACCGCAATGCCAACACTTCCAAATGGCGAGCATATGAAAACATTTATGGGTGTAAAAGGATGGCATGTTACTGCATTCACGAAGAACCCATACTGGTCTACAAAATTAGTTGAATGGTTAACGAATGAAGAAAACGCAAAAATTCGTTTTGAAAAAACCAAAGAAATTCCACCAGTTAAAACTGTTATTGAAGATCCAATCATTGCAGCTGATCAAGGTGCAAAAGCAGTGGCTGAGCAATCACAATACGCTGTACCAATGCCTAATATTCCAGAAATGGGAGAAGTATGGGATCCAGCGAAAATCGCCTTAGAAACGATTGCAACGGGTAAAGCGGATCCAAAAGAAGCAATGGACAATGCAGTAAAAACAATTAAAACGAATATCGAAACAAATCACCCAGCAAAATAAATAATTAAGGGCTTTGGCTTTCCTCTAAAAGGGGACAGCCTTTGTCCGTCTTAGTAAGGCAAGCGTTTGCACGAAAAAGTAAATGATTCTCCTAAGAAGAAAGGGAGGCCTGTATTTAATGGACAGCATACCTTCAACAACTAATACACCAATTATCCCGCCTTTGAAAACAAAACATGGTCGAAATGCCGCACTACTTTCAATTATTCCAGGATTCGGCCAGTTCTATAATAAACAGTTTATGAAGGGGATTATTTTCTTAATCCTTACTGTAGCATTTTTTAGCAGCTTTTATTCAACACTTAACTGGGGGTTTTGGGGGCTCTTTACCTTAGGAACCATTCCAGGCTTGGATCACTCCGTTTTTCTTCTTGTAGATGGAATCATCGCACTGCTTGTCGCACTGATAGGGCTGCTCATTTATGCTGTTAATATTTATGATGCATTGCATAATGGGCGGAAACGAGACAAGGGATTATACTTAAATAGTGTGAGAGAACAATACCATAACCTGTTAGACAATGGTTTTCCATATTTAATGATATCGCCAGGATTTCTATTACTAATATTTGTGGTTATTTTTCCAATTTTATTTGTAATCTTGCTATCCTTTACCAATTATGACTTATACCACTCACCACCGGCGAAGCTTGTGGATTGGGT
>NZ_JAZVJO010000256.1:0-13572 GCF_059453735.1 Peribacillus sp.
GATTGCGACCTTAATCCTGATAGGTCTCGTTTTATATGCACTTCTTATTCTGCCTCTCTTTATCCCAGTGATGGCTAAATTATTTGGCAGAGCCAACTGGTGGCCGTTTGTGAATCATAAACACTCTGACAAATAAAAAATATAAGTCCCTTAGGCTGTCGAGAAACTATCGGCAGCCTTTTTCGTGATACCGAGCTACATAACCATATCTGGTCTTTAAATACTCTTTTAGTAACCACTTCGTTTAGGCGGACTATAGTCCACCCTCCGCATAAGAAATAAACGGTTCATCAAAGGAGAAAAAAGAATTGGCCGAATAAAGCTGATTTAGGGCCGAATTAGTGTGAGATAGGGCCGAATAAATCGAAGATAGGGCCGAATGTTTCTGAGTATCGGCCAAATAGTGAATCCATGTGTGAAGTTGAGGCAGTAATGTGCCTCATTAAATGAGAAATATCTTTAAAACCCAAGCGTCTTGATCATTTTCACCAACTAAAAAAGGGTGTCTTTAGTCTTGAATGTAAAAATGAATAAAAAAGGGGAATAGGGATTTCTCCTTAGTGGTTGTCAGTAGAGAATAAAAGAAAATTAGAAGTATAGTCATTTAAAGGAAGTCTACCCAATATTGATCATGAAGTGAGCTGTATTCACGGTTTAAGGGTTTTAAATAGGTAAAATAAAATTTTAATTATCCTAATAATAGTTGATGAATGGCATGGGGATCAAAGGACTAATAGGATGGATTAAAGGAATAGGTCTTTCTTAGCAAATCATCGAATACCCATTGACCGATAAGGTAGAAATGTATAACATTACCTGTAGAATTTGATTGATAATGATTCTCATTATTGATGAGACAGGCGGATATCTCCAAGATTAAATGGAGGGAGCCCTTTAATAGATCGAAGAAAATTGAAACTAGGATTTCTGATGAAGAAAGGGAGAGGTAAGTATGTACGAACAGGAGTTTAAAGGGAAAGTTGCGCTGGTTACAGGAGGAGCGCAAGGCATTGGAGGTGCAGTGGTTCAAACGTTGGCAAAGCTTGGTGTTATTGTAGCGGCGGTTGATTTCCAAGCTGAAAAGTTACAGAAGCACGTAGATTCTTTGAAGTCTGAAGGGTTAGAGGTATATGCGTTTTCAGCAGATGTGAGTGATAGCTTGGCTATTGATAAAATGGTTGATACCGTTGAGCGGGAGATCGGTCCAATAGAATTATTGGTGAATGTAGCTGGAGTACTTAACCCGGGATTAATTGAGTCATGCAGTGATCTTGACTGGGAAAGGACGTTTGCCGTTAATTCTACCGGTGTTTTCAATGTATGTCGTTCAGTCAGTAAACATATGGTGAGTAGGAAAAAGGGATCCATTGTTACTGTAGGTTCCAATGCGGCGAGTGTTCCGAGAATTTCTTTAGCTGCTTATGCAGCATCTAAGGCAGCTGCGACCATGTTTACTAAGTGCTTAGGTTTAGAATTAGCTCAATATAATATTCGCTGTAACATCGTTGCCCCTGGTTCGACGGATACAGAAATGCAATGGTCTTTATGGGATGGCAATGATGGAGCGAGAACAGTAATAGATGGTATACCTGAAGTATTTAAAGTGGGAATTCCACTGAAAAAAATTGCTGAACCTTCTAACATAGTAGATGCCATTCTTTTCTTCTTATCGGATCAATCAAATCATATCACCATGAGCAATCTCTGTGTGGATGGGGGAGCGACCCTAGGCGCTTAAGCCATTATTGGAATTACATAACTGAATATTCAATCAAAAAGGGAGATGTTGATGAGATGAAACAGGAACCAAGCTCTGTTGTTTTGGAAAAACCAATGTTGAATGATTACCAAGTTGGTGACTTCTTTCTATCAAGCCCGAACCAAACCATATTAGGAAAAGGTTCCATGATAACTGTTCCAATAAATGAGGAACAAGATAATCAAATGGAAGGCCTCGCTGATCGGGTCGCAGCGACATTGAAGTATGCAAAAGAGCAAGGGCATAGTAATCCAATTGTCACAGGGGCAATCCCCTTCGATTATAAAAAGCCAGCTCATCTGCATGTACCGCAGATGGTACAATCGTCTGCATCTTTGCAAGAATATGAGGTTGGCAAAACAGTAGAAACAGATAGTCTTCCTGCATACGAAATACAATTCGTTCCCGAACCTGCTCAATATAAAGAAGGTGTGGAGAAAGGGTTGGCTCAGATAGCCAGTGGTCATCTAGACAAAATTGTGCTGGCTAGATCCCTGCATCTTACTTCATCGGCGAATGTGGGTATCCATCAACTTCTTCATAATCTAGCTGCTCAAAACACAAAAGGGTATACATTCGCTGTTGATTTGAATAAGAAAGACTCCGTTCGTGACAAATCATTAATTGGAGCGAGCCCAGAATTACTTGTTTCAAGAACTGGGTTACGCGTAGTCGCAAACCCATTGGCAGGTTCTAGACCGCGAAGTGACGATCCAGTGGAAGATCAAAGACGGTCGAAGGAACTGCTTTCATCTTCCAAAGATTTACATGAACATGCTGTCGTAGTAAATGCAGTTGCGGAAGCACTTCGACCGTTCATGAAAAAGATAGAAGTACCTGACAGTCCATCATTAATAAGTACAGAGACGATGTGGCATCTATCAACAGAAGTGAAGGGGGAACTTGCCCATCCTGAGACTTCTTCTCTAGAACTTGCAATTGCCCTTCATCCGACTCCGGCCGTATGCGGTTCACCGGCGGAACGAGCAAGGGAATCCATTTTGGACATCGAATCCTTCGACCGAGGTTTCTTTACGGGAATGGTTGGTTGGTGCAATGCCCTGGGAGATGGTGAATGGATCGTTACGATTCGATGTGCAGAGGTTGAAGAAAACGAGCTTCGTTTGTTTGCAGGGGCAGGAGTAGTCGGAGAATCAAAACCCGAAGAAGAGCTAGCTGAAACGACGGCTAAGCTTCAAACGATGCTTCGCGCAATGGGAATTACAGAGCTATCAAAGTAATGTGGAGGAGATTTTAATGTTGAACGGTTTCACTTCTTGGCCTAAGAACATGGCTGATTTATATAGAAAAGAAGGTTGTTGGAAAGGAGAAACTTTCGGCAGTATGCTGCGTGAACGTGCAAAGAAGCATGGAAGTAGAATCGCTCTTACTGGCGGGGATAGAAGCCTGACTTATGCGGAATTGGATATCCAAGTGGATCGGTTAGCAGCAGGTTTTCAAAAGCTTGGAATTAAGAAGATGGACCGGGTGGTCATCCAGCTTCCTAATATTGTGGAATTTTTTGAAGTCTGTTTCGCATTATTTAGAATTGGGGCTCTTCCTGTTTACGCCCTTCCATCACATCGCAGCAACGAAATAAATTACTTTTGCGAGTTCACTGAAGCGGTCGCCTATATCATCCCGGATAAGCATAGTGGATTTGATTACAGAACACTAGCTAGAGGGGCGCAAGGGAAAAATGATACCTTGTTAAATGTGATTGTGGCAGGAGATTCTGAGGAATTCATAGGTTTAGAAAGTTTATATGGAGAACCTGCCGATTTAGTGGAAACGAATGTCCAACCGAGTGATGTTGCGTTCCTTCAATTATCCGGCGGAAGTACCGGGTTATCCAAATTAATTCCAAGGACACATGATGATTACATATACAGTTTACGGCTAAGTGCCGATATTTGCGGAATCAATCAAGATAGTATCTATCTTGCCGTACTTCCAATCGCTCATAACTTTCCAATGAGCTCACCTGGTACGCTGGGTACGCTTTATGGAGGTGGACGGGTTGTTCTTTCACCTGGTCCAAGCCCCGATGAAGCGTTCCCTCTCATTGAAAAGTATGGCGCGACGATAACAGCACTTGTACCCCCGTTGGCTTTGAGATGGCTAGAGGCCGTTTCAACACGCAATTATGATTTATCCAGCCTTCAGGTCCTTCAAGTTGGAGGAGCAAAGTTTAGTGCTGAAGCGGCGCGTCGTGTAGGTCCAGTATTTCAGTGTGTATTACAACAAGTATTTGGGATGGCGGAAGGCTTAGTGAACTATACAAGACTTGATGATCCAGAAGAGATTGTCGTAAACACTCAAGGAAGGCCCATGTCTGAACTGGATGAAATTCGAGTGGTTGACGAAGAAGATAGGGATGTTGCACCTGGTGAAGTAGGAACTTTATTAACCAGGGGACCCTATACGATTTGCGGGTATTATAATGCACCGGCACATAATGAAAAGGCTTTTACTAAAGATGGTTTTTACCGGACAGGTGATTTGGTCAGTTTGAATTCTTCAGGGTACCTGACTGTGGAAGGACGAGATAAGGATCAAATCAATCGAGGCGGCGAAAAAATTGCAGCAGAAGAAGTGGAAAACCACCTGCTGGCCCATACATCTGTTCATGACGCAGCTATTGTTTCCATGCCTGATGACTATCTTGGGGAGCGGTCCTGTGCCTTCGTGATCCCCCGAGGGGAAACGCCTAAAGCTAGAGAACTTAAACAATTCTTAAAAGATAGGGGCTTGGCTTCCTATAAAATTCCCGACCGAGTTGAATTTGTGGAGACCTTTCCTAAAACTCCATTAGGTAAAGTGAGTAAAAAAGCATTACGACAACTTTCTGATAAGTTATGTGCAAGCCGTACGACCATTCATAAATAAAATAAATAATGAGGATAAAGGAGTGATTTGATGGCTATCCCTGCTATCACACCATATGCAATGCCTGTAGAATCTGATTTACCAAAAAATAAGGTAGCGTGGAAAGCGGAACCGAAACGCTCGGTTCTTCTCATTCATGACATGCAGCAATATTTTATCGATTATTATGAAAAAGGCAATTCCCCCATACCAGAATTATTGAAGAATATAATAACCATTAAAAATCGTTGTATGGAATTAGGAATCCCTGTTGTATATACGGCCCAGCCTGGAGACCAAAACCCTAAAGATCGCGCGCTTCTAACAGATTTTTGGGGAACGGGGCTCAAAAATGATCCGAACCAAACAAACATTGTGAGCGAGCTTGCTCCGACAAACGATGATATCGTGCTGACTAAATGGAGATATAGCGCATTTAAAAGAACCAATCTTCTTGAATTAATGAAAGAACAGGACCGTGATCAACTTATTATATGCGGAGTATATGCCCATATAGGTTGTCTTTTAACCGCAAGTGAAGCGTTTATGCTCGATATAGAATCTTTTTTAATAGCAGATGCAGTTGCAGATTTTTCGTTGGAAGAGCATAAAATGGCCATAAAATATGCAGCAGAACGATGTGCGTTTACTACTACAACCGTTCAATTGCTTGACCACTTATCATCCTGTGAACATTCATCACAGGAAGGAACTGATAGGACGATGGAGGAAGTAAGAATGCTCATCTTTGAACTCCTTGGCGAAGATCCTTCTGAAGGTCTCGATGATCATGAGGATTTAATCGACAGAGGGATGGATTCTATTCGCATGATGAGCCTTGTGGAAATGTTGAGAGAAAAAGGGGTAGACATAAATTTCATGCAGTTGGCTGAAAAACCAACGGTTGCTGCTTGGGGGAATCTGTTGTCTTCCCAAAAAGTTTTAGCTTGAATCGCGGCGGAAAGGAGAGAGATGTAGTGAGTAATGTGGAGAATCAAAATCGCTGGGCATTGTCCGGCGCACAGTCCGGCATATGGTTTGCGCAGCAGCTAGAGCCGGATAATCCGATTTATAATACCGGTGAGTACATAGAGATTAAAGGGGAAATTGATCTAAAAAAGTTTGAAGAAGCGCTAACTAGGGTTGTAAAGGAAGCGGAATGTTTACATATCCACTTTGGGGAAGATCAAAGTGGACCCTATCAAGTCATGGGAGATGCCAATAAAGTTCCCTTTCGTTTCTTGGATGTAAGTGATCAAAACAATCCCCAAGAGCAGGCCTTACAATGGATGAAAGAAGATTTACTTCAGCCGATTAATCTAAAAACGGATAGACTCTTCTCTCAAGCCTTGTTTATGGTCGCACCAGACCGGTATTTTTGGTATCAGCGGATTCATCATATTGCGATGGATGCCTTCGGATTTTCACTACTATCGCAGCGAGTGGCTAAACTATATACGGCACTTGTTCAAGGTCGAACTTGTGAAGAAGCAGCCTTTAGCCCCTTCGTTAAGCTTTTGGAAGAAGATTTAGGCTATCGGTCATCTGAGAAATTTGAAAATGATCGTAACTTTTGGCTGGAGCGCTTTGCCGACCAACCGGAAGTCATGAGTCTTGCTGAACGGGCTCCGAGGACATCTAACGATTTTCTCAGTCAAACGGGTTATTTGTCATCAGCCTCTGCCCAATCGTTTAAAAAAAATGCCCATAAATATGGGGGAACATGGCATGAATTGGCCATGGCCGTCACTGCTTTGTATATCCATCGTCTGACGGGGACGGAAGATGTCATCTTATCTCTGCCGATGATGGGGCGCTTAGGATCTGCTTCCATTAATATTCCAAGTATGGTCATGAACTTACTGCCGCTTCGTTTAACGGTTCGACCGGAAATGACGTTGAAGGATTTAGTCAAGCAAGTATCAAAAGAAGTACGTACGATTCGCCGCCATCAAAACTACAGACATGAAGAACTTCGCCGTGACCTCAAACTTCTTGGTGATAATCAACGATTATTTGGTCCACAGATTAATGTCATGCCTTTTGATTATGGGTTGGATTTTGCCGGTAATCATGCGATTACACATAAGTTGGCTACGGGACCCGTCGATGACCTATCGATCAATATTTATGACAAAGCTGATGGAAATGGAATCAGAATTGATTTAGATGCGAACCCTGAAGTGTATGATTTGGAGGAGTTAGGCACGCATCACGCCCGTTTCTTAAGCTTACTTGAGAAAGTGGCAAGTCTTGAGGAGGTCCATTTAATTGGGGAACTCGAAGTGTTGTTGCCAGAAGAACGTGAGGCGGTTATGCATCAGTGGAATCAAACGGACAAAGAAATTCCTCTTGCTAGTTTACCAGAATTGTTTGAAAACCAAGCAGCAAAAACCCCGCATTTGACAGCCCTGGAAGATGCAAAGGCCGTACTTAGTTATGCTGCTTTGAATAAGCAAGCTAATCAATTTGCCCATCTTTTATTAACAAAAGAATTAGGACCAGAAAAATTCGTCGCGATTGCCTTACCACGCTCTGTGAACATGGTCATGGTCATGTTGGGTGTATTAAAAACAGGGGCGGCATACTTACCAATTGATCCCGATTACCCAATCGACCGCATCGAATACATATTGAACGACGCGAAGCCAATTTGCCTCATAACGAACAGAGAACTTGCTGCGAAATTACCAATTGGCGGGGCAACAGAGCTCATTATATTGGATGAAGAAGAATTAGGGCTGCATCAATATCCGAATGAGAATGTGGATGACACAAAACGGATTGGCTTGCTATCACCCCTTAACCCGGCATATATGATTTATACATCTGGTTCCACAGGGAAACCAAAAGGTGTTGTGATTCAATCGGAAAGCTTAATTAACTTCCTTTCTTCTATGCAAAATCAATTTTCTTTGCATCAAGAAGACAAGCTTTTGGCGGTTACTACCATTGCTTTTGATATATCTGGGTTAGAAATCTATCTGCCGCTTCTTCATGGAGCCAGCTGTGTCGTGGCTGCCAAGGAGACGGTCCAAGAGCCTAAGGCTTTAGCAGAAATGATGACACAGCATGATATTACGATTATGCAAGCGACACCGACGCTTTGGCAAGCAATGGCAGCCAATTACCCAGAGGTGATCAAGAATCTCAGGGTGCTTGTTGGCGGGGAGGCGCTTTCCATTAGTTTAGCCACAGCCTTACAGGAAATAGGCTGCGAAGTAACCAATCTATATGGCCCTACTGAAACAACAATATGGTCAACATCAAATTCACTGAATTCTAACCAGGCAGGTATGCCTTCTATTGGATCACCTATATGGAATACACAGGCGTTTGTGCTTGATGCCGGATTACAACCAGTTCCTCCAGGGATCGTTGGAGAATTATATATTGCCGGAATGGGACTTGCCCGTGGATATTTAGGCCGACCTGATTTAACAGCTGAGCGTTTTGTTGCAAACCCGTATGGTCCTAATGGGAGTCGGATGTACCGTACAGGCGATTTGGTACGTTGGAGAGATGATGGAAGCCTTGATTATATTAGTCGGGCAGATCATCAAATTAAAATACGTGGTTTCCGAATCGAACTTGGAGAAATTGAAGCAAAGCTTTCTCAACATCCAGAGGTTGAACAGGCGTCAGTGATTGTTCGTGAAGATATTCCCGGCGATCAACGAATTGCAGCCTACATTGTTCCTTCAAGGGATTCAACAGTGGATTCAGGGGAACTTCGCGAGTTTGTCGGCAGTAGTCTCCCGGATTATATGGTTCCATCCGCAATCGTTGTTATGCAGGCGTTACCACTGACACCCAATGGGAAGCTTAACCGTAAAGAATTGCCAGTTCCTGACCTCTACTCTCTCATTTCAGATCGAGTACCGAGAACACCACAAGAAGAAATTTTAAGTGAGTTGTTTGCCGAGGTTCTGGGTCTATCTAGAGTGGGGATTGATGATAGTTTCTTTAATTTAGGAGGTCATTCACTCCTAGCCTCAAGGTTAATGGCTCGCATACGCAGTACTTTTGGAGTGGAATTAGGGATAGGAAAGATCTTTGAGGCGCCGACTGTATCGAGTCTTGCCAAACAGCTTTCTAATGGAAAAAGTGCACGATTGCCTGTAAAAAAAGCGAGTAAATCTGAAAAGATCCCTCTTTCCTTTGCCCAGAGGAGATTGTGGTTCCTGCATAGTCTAGAAGGTCCAAGTCCAACTTATAATATTCCACTGGTGATAGAATTATCCGGAAATCTAGATACGAAGGCTCTGGAAGCTGCTATCAATGACATCGTTGCACGTCATGAAACGCTGCGGACGATTTTTCCTGTGAGCGAGGGGAATGCACATCAATACGTCATTGACTCGAATGAAGCGCAAGTTGAATTGTTGATTACAAGAATAAATGAGTCGGACCTGGATGCGGAGATTACTAGCGCTACTCGCTATAGCTTTAATCTTGCAATGGAGCCATCCATTTATGCGCAGCTTTTCACGATGAAACGCGACAAGCACGTTTTAGTTTTACTGCTACATCATATTGTAGCGGATGGGTGGTCCCTCACACCTCTTACACGTGATTTAACAGCAGCATATAAAGCACGGATTCGTGGGGAAGAGCCCAACTTGGCTCCTCTTCCCGTTCAATATGCAGATTATGCGCTTTGGCAGGAAGAGTTGTTGTTGGCACGTGATAGCGGTGAAATCAGTTTAGCTGCTGAACAGCTTAATTATTGGAAACAAGCACTGGCCAATCTTCCTGAACAATTGGAATTGCCTATGGATTTCCCTCGTCCTATAGAGCCAAGTTATAAGGGCGATATATGGAGATTTACCATTCCTCCTGCCCTGCATGGCAAGTTAGTGGAACTGGCCCGGGAAAATGGTGTCAGCTTATTTATGGTGTTGCAGGCGGGACTTGCGGCGTTGTTTACACGCCTTGGTGCGGGTACTGATATTCCGATAGGAAGCCCGGTTGCAGGGCGAAGTGACGATGCTTTGAGTGATATAGTTGGGTTATTTATAAATACCCTAGTGCTGCGTACAGATACTTCCGGAAATCCTACTTTCCGTGAACTTCTCGAAAGGGTACGAATGATTGATTTAAATGCTTATGAACATCAAGATTTGCCTTTTGAACGATTAGTAGAAGAAATAAATCCATCACGTTCAAGGTCTAGGCACCCGTTATTTCAAATTATGCTTGCTCTGCAGAATACACCTGAGCCAAAATTGGAACTTCCAAACATAGAGTCGAACTTAGAGTTAGTTAGTGTAGGAACTTCAAAATTTGATATGACAATAGAAATTCGGGAAACACATGACGAAACAGGGAAACCGGATGGAATGAGCGGAATTGTTGAATATAGTACCGATTTATATAAATACGAAACAATTGATTTGATGGTTGATCGATACCTGCAATTATTGGAAGGTGCTGTAATAGAACCGGATAAGCCATTCGGCCGGCTGGACATACTTGCGTCAGAAGAACGTCAAAAAATTCTTGAAGATTGGAATCAGCAAGGCGACGAAATAGGGCATGACAGTTTGCCTGTACTTTTTGAGGAACAGGTGAGAAAGTATCCAAACAGAATCGCTGTGGTATATGGAGGTGACTCGTTAACCTATGAAGAGCTCAACAAAAGGGCGAACCAACTTGCTCATCTGCTGATTGCTCAAGGAATAGGAGCGGAGCAGTTTGTCGCTTTGGCCGTACCTAGGTCATTGGAGATGGTGGTGAGTTTACTTGCGGTATTAAAAGCAGGGGCGGCATATTTGCCTCTAGATCCAGAATATCCAATGGACAGACTGACATTCATGATTCAAGATGCTCAGCCTAGCTGCGTTCTGACAAATTCCAATGTGGCAGCCAGCCTTTCTGATGTACATGGCAAGCAAATCGTATTGGATGATCCAAGCATGATAGTGGAAATGTCACGATATTCAACAGAAGACCCACAAGATAGTGACCGGCTACAACCTTTATCGCCTTTAAGTGCAGCCTACATTATTTATACTTCTGGTTCAACGGGTGTACCAAAAGGGGTAGTCATCCCTCATCAAAATGTTACCAGGCTTTTTGGGTCAACAGAAGCTTGGTACCATTTTAACGCTGATGATGTTTGGACGATGTTCCACTCGTATGCGTTTGATTTTTCAGTGTGGGAGATATGGGGCGCTCTTCTTCAAGGCGGAAAGCTTGTAGTTGTTCCACATGCCATCAGCCGATCACCTGAAGAGTTTTTACAGCTCCTTGTGGATGAAGGAGTCACTGTTCTTAACCAGACCCCATCTGCTTTTTATCAATTGATGCAGGCGGATCGGAACCATCCGGAACTTGGGCAGGATCTTGCGTTACGGTATGTAATTTATGGCGGGGAAGCACTTGAACTTAGTCGTTTGGAGGATTGGTATAGCCGTCATCTCGAAAATGCACCGCAGTTAATTAATATGTATGGCATTACGGAAACAACCGTTCATGTAAGCTATCTTGAGCTTAATCGAGACATTACCTCCGTGAAGGCGAACAGTCTCATAGGCTGTGCGATACCGGATCTTGGTGTGTATATACTGGATGAGAGTTTACAACCGGTACCGGCAGGAGTGACTGGTGAGATGTATGTTTCTGGGGCTGGATTGGCCCGTGGTTATCTTGGACGCCATGGCTTGACGGCAGAGCGGTTTGTTGCGAATCCTTTTGGTTCTTCAGGAACCAGGATGTATCGGACTGGAGATTTAGCCAGGTGGAGACAAGATGGTACATTAGATTATTTGGGAAGGGCCGATCACCAGATTAAGATTCGCGGTTTTCGGATTGAACTTGGAGAAATTGAGGCAATCCTTTCACAGACGGATGTAGAACAAGTTGCAGTCATAGTGCGCGAAGATCATCCGGGAGATAAACGATTAGTTGCTTATGTTGTGCCAGCAGCAAATAGAGTGTTCGATTCTGCTGCATTACGTCAGTATGCGGCAGCAAGCCTTCCAGATTACATGGTTCCATCTGCTTTTGTGCCATTGTCAGAATTACCATTGACAGCGAATGGAAAGCTGGATCGAAAGGCACTGCCTGCTCCAGATTTCGGTGCAGCCGTATCAGGGCGTGGACCAAGGACGCCGCAAGAAGAAATCCTTTGTAATCTTTTCATGGAAGTACTCGATTTACCTCAGGTGGGAATCGACGATGGATTCTTTGATTTGGGGGGACATTCCCTTCTTGCCGTCCAGTTGATGAGTAAAATACGTGAGGCGCTTGGTGTTGAATTGAGTATTGGAAACTTATTCGAGGCACCGACAGTTGCTGGCCTGGTAGAAAGGCTTGAGATGGGATCAAGTCAGAGTGCTTTGGATGTCTTGCTTCCACTTCGTAAAAGTGGTGAAGAGCTTCCGCTGTTTTGTATACATCCAGCGGGAGGATTGGGCTGGTGCTATGCCGGGTTAATGACAGCTCTCGGTCCGGACTATCCGATATATGGCCTGCAAGCTCGGGGTATTTCTGAGCGGGAGCGATATCCAGAAACACTAGTAGAGATGGCAGCGGATTATATTGAACAGATCCGTAAGGTCCAGCCGCAAGGCCCTTATCGCCTACTGGGGTGGTCACTGGGTGGAAATGTCGTTCATGCCATGGCTGTCCAACTGCAGAACGAGGGAGAAGAAGTCCAACTTGCGGCAATTCTAGATGCTTACCCTAGTCAGTTCTTGCCGACTAAAGAGGCGCCAGGTGATGAAGAAGCATTGATTGGTCTCCTTGCTTTGGGAGGCTATGAGCCTGATAGTTTAGGAGATAAGCCGTTGGATGATGCTAGTGCCATAGAAATTTTGCGCCAGGATGGGAGCGCATTGGCTAGTTTGGAAGAAGAAACGATTCTTAACTTGAAAGAGACCTATGTGAATTCCGTTCGCATCATGGGTGAATACGAACCGGGAGTATTCAATGGTGATGTCTTATTCTTTAAATCAACGCTCTTGCCAGAGTGGTTCCCTGACATTTCTACGGATACATGGCAGCCACATATAAGGGGAGTAATCGAACAGCATGATATCGTTTGCCGCCATAAGGATATGTGTCAACCTAAGCCGCTTTCAGAAATCGGACAGGCCATTGCAAGCAAACTAGCAAAGATGAAAACTTACGCATTAATTAATGAAGGTGGAGATAACGGATGACCAACCCTTTTGAGAATGAGAATGGTACGTATAAAGTATTAATAAATGAAGAAGGACAGCATTCCCTTTGGCCCGCCTTTTTGAATATACCAGAAGGCTGGTCCGTCATATATGGAGAAGAAAGCAGAAAAAACTGCTTGGAATATATCAATGTAAACTGGATTGAGCTTCAGCCTAAGAGCCTGAAGCTTGTTTCGAACATTTATGGCACAAAGTAAGCTGCATAGACAAAAATTAGTCGTTTGTGTGATTTATGTGATGGCCATGTTCATGGTTTCTATGGACGGCACGATCGTCAATGTGATTTTACCCACGATCAGTCAGGAATTTAGTGTCATCCCTTCAGCCACAAGTGGTATCAATGTTGGCTATTTAGTAAGCGTCGCAGTCTTTCTCCCTATATCGGGATGGCTTGGTGATCGCTTTGGAACCAAGAAAATATTCCTATTGGCACTTGGGGTCTTCACTGTCGCTTCCCTTCTTTGTGGATTTGCGACTAGCCTTGAGGCCTTGACCATATGTCGGGCATTGCAGGGTGCAGGGGGTGGAATTCTCACTCCAGTAGGAATGGCGATTTTGTTTCGAACCTTTTCACAGAAAGAACGGCCGAAAGTGTCAAGGACCCTTGTCCTGCCAATTGCCTTTGCACCCGCTATCGGACCGGTTGTCGGTGGATTTTTGGCAGAGCAGCTATCATGGAGATGGGCTTTTTATATCAATATTCCTTTTGGAATCTCACCCTTACTAATCGGTTTACTATTCTTAAAGGAACATAAA